>JANXSB010000103.1 GCA_025352865.1 Chthoniobacter sp.
CGCGGCGGCCTTTCGCGCCGGTGAATTCGCGCTCCAGCGGGAAAATGTGCTGTCGCAGCCACGGGAGCAGCTCGCCGCCGCCGCGCGCGACCGCCGGGTATTGCGGGACGTGGGCGTGGAGGTCGATGAGTCCGGGGAAAATCGCCGAGCGCGGGGAGTGCCGCCAGCGGACGGGTTGCTCGCGCGGCTTGCGGGAAAGTGAGGCGTAGTCGCCGACCTCGGCGATGAGCCCGCCGTCGATGATCAGCGCGCCGTCGCTCCACGAGCGGAGGCGGCCAAACTCGGGGGCATCGATCAGAAAGCCGCGGATGCCGAGCAGGGGAGCGTCGGGATTCATCGCGCGGTGCGGGTGGACATGGCGCGGAGGCTAGCGAGGCGGGAAAAGCGGGTCAACGAAGGGAATCGCCGGAAAAGAAAATCCGGGCCGCGCACGCTGAGGAAACACACAAAATTCAACATGCACGACCCGGTTAATTTCCCCTAAACAGTCATCTCAGACCGCGCTCTTTGCCGTCCGTTCAAAACCGCTCAAAGTTTTTTTGAGCCTCACGCGCGGCCCGGATTCGCCGGTTGCCATCGCCCTGCCAGCCCGCTAAATGCGGCCTCACTTTATGGACAACACTCCGCCGCCGATGCACGGCCAGCCTTACGCCGGCCTCACGCCACCGCAGACCGCCGGCATCGCGATCGCGAGTCTGGTGCTCGGCTGCCTGGGCTTTCTCACGTGCGGGCTGACGGCCATTCCGGCGGTGATCTGCGGACACCTCGCGCTGAGCGGTATCGGGAAATCCGGCGGACGCCTGACGGGCGGCGGCCTGGCGATCGGCGGACTGGTCACGGGCTATCTGACCATCCTGCTGCCCTTGCTTGTGGGAATCCCGCTCCTCGCCGGAATGGCGCTGCCGGTTTTCGGCGAAGTCAAAGACCGCGGCAACCTGACCAAGGCGCTTTCGAATGCGAAGCAGATCGGCACGGCCTGCAAAATCTACGCGATCGACAACGACGGAAAATTTCCGGCGAAACTCGAAGATTTGGTCCCCGATTACCTGCCTGACGCCAGTATTCTCGCCTGCGGATATCCTGATCCGGCGAAGCCCGTGGCGTATGAATACTTTGGCGGAACTGAGAAGGATGATCCGGAAAAAATCCTGATCTCGAGTCCGGCGGTCGAAGGCAAAGGTCGCGTCTTCGTGCATGTCAACGGAAGCGGAGAAGCCAAATCCCGCGCGCAGCTCAAGCGCGGCAACTGAGACGCGAGCCTCGGGATTCGATCACTGTCCCTCAGCCGCCTCCGCTGCGAGCGTGGCGCAGCCGATGATGCCAGCTTCGTTGCCGAGGGCTGCGGGAACGATGCGCAGGTTTTCGTGAAAGAGTGGGTCCGTGCGTAGGCGGATGATGCGGAGGATTGGCTCGAAAAGAAGGTCGCCGGCCTTGGCCACGCCGCCGCCGATGACGATGGCGTCGGGGTTCAAAATCCAAATCGCATTCACGAGGGCGCAGCCGATTTCGGCCCCCACCCGGTCCCACATGGCGAGGGCGACAGGGTCGCCATTGCGGGCCGCGTGTTCCAAGTCGAGCGGCGTGCATTTTTCCAGCGGCACCTCGTGCCCGGCGTCGCGATACATTTGCGCCGCCCGCTCGGCAATCTGCTGATTGCCCACGTATTCTTCCAATCCGCCGCGATCTCCGTATGGCCCCGGCACGCCGCGGTAGTCGATGCTCGCGTGCCCGATTTCACCGGCGGCGAGCTGCGCCCCGCGGTAGAGCCGTCCGTCGAGGATGAGCGCGCCGCCGACGCCCGTGCCGAGGGTGATGCAGATGACGTAGCGACCATTCTGCGCGGCACCGTATTTCCACTCGCCGTAGGCCATGGCCTTGGCATCGTTTTCGATGATCGCCGGCAGGCCCGTGCGCTCGGCGAGAATCGCGCGCAGCGGCACCTCGTCCCAGCCGGCGACGTTGGTGAGTTCGTGGACGATGCCGTTCACGCTATCGACAAAACCCGGCAGCCCGACGCCGATCGCAGCGACCTCGGGATGCAGGCCGCGCAGCGTCGTGATGACGTGCAGAATTTCGTCGATCAGCGATTTGGCGTTCGTGTGCGCTTCCGTGTCGATGGGCTCGCCATGCGCGAGGATGCGGCCCTCCTTCACGACCGCGGATTTGATCGTGGTCCCGCCGAAATCAATGCCGATGGCTGTGCGCGTGGTCTTCATGTTTCTGAAAACGAGAGTGCGGGAACACCGGGCGAATCGTCAACTGCTGGCCGTGAGCGGCAGGAAATTAGCGCTCATCGCAAAAATCTGGAGCACGCCGAAAGATAACATTACTGCTGGGTCTTAGGAACTTTACGAGGAGGTATCGAGCATAACATGCTGAACCTCAGTGAAAAACAGATACGTAAAACACGCCCACATTTCCGAGGGTATTTTTCGGAAGGTCTTGAAGTTGTTTTGTGCGGACATTCCTGCACTG
>JANXSB010000132.1 GCA_025352865.1 Chthoniobacter sp.
ATGTTCCTGCCGATCTTCAAGCTGAACGACGTGGTCTCGTCCTCGAAATAACGCGCCGCCAGCATCCCGCGCTCGCATGCGGCGCGGCGGGCGCGTAGAGGATTTGGCATGTCCATTTTCGCCAGACTCGCTTCGGTTCCATTCATCGCGCTCGCGGTTTTTGCGGAGACGGCTTGGCCGCAGGTGGAAGTGCCCGCGGGGTTCACCGTCGAAACGGTCTGCGAAGGGCTGGACGGCGTGATAACGATGGATGTGGCGCGGGACGGGCGTATTTTCATCTGCGAGCAAACCGGTGCGGTGCGCGTGGTGCGCGATGGGCGGCTGCTCGACGAACCGTTTCTGCGCATCGCGGTGGATGATTTCTGGGAGCGCGGCGTGATCGGCGTGGCGCTGCATCCGCGCTTTCCGACGGAGCCGCTTGTCTATGTGCATTACGTGCGGAAGGAACCGTTTCCGCATCATGTGGTGAGCCGCTTCACCGCCGAGGGCGACCGCGCGCTGGCGGGCAGCGAGCTGGTGATGATCGAGGGCGAGGATCAAAGTTTGCGCACCGGAAAATATCCCGGCGCGCATCAGGGCGGAGCGATGCGCTTTGGCGCGGATGGAAAACTTTACGTGCCGCTCGGCGAGCACAACGTGCGCGATCCCGCGCAGTCCATGGAGTCGCTCCACGGCAAGCTGCTGCGCCTGAATCCCGACGGGACGATCCCGGAGGACAATCCGTTTTTCAAAACCGCCGAGGGAAAATACCGGGCGATCTATGCGCTCGGTTTGCGCAATCCCTTTGGCCTCGCGGTGCAGCCAGGCACGGGGCGGATGATGATCGCGGATGTGGGCCAGGAGCTGTTTGAGGAAATCGACGAGGCGAAATCCGGCGCGAATTATGGCTGGCCGCACGCGGAGGGAATGGCGGGCCACAGACCGGAATTCACGAAGCCGTTGTTCACCTACAACCGCGCGGTCGGCACCTGCATTTCCGGCATCGTTTTCTACAATCCGCCAAAGCCGCAATTCCCCGCGGAGTTTGTCGGCAGGCTGATCTTCGCGGACTTCTCCGCCGGCTGGCTGCGCCTGCTCGATCCCGCGCAGCCGACGGAGAGCACGCCGTTTGCGACGCGCCTGCCAAACCCCGTCGATCTCGCCGTGGAGGCCGACGGCAGCCTGCTCGTCCTCGTCCGCCGGACGAATGTGCATGACGAACATTTCACGCCGCGATCCGGCCAGCTCCTCCGCATCCGCTACGCCGCGCCGTGAATTTCGCAAAAACTTGATTTTCGGCTTCTTGCAGGTTTTCGCCGATGGCTACAGTCGGGGTGAAACCGATGAGTGCGCCCGAAACCAAAAGCCCGTCCGTCACCGTGGGCGAGTTTTACACCCGCCACTCCGAGTCCTTGCAGATGAAACTGCTCGGCTCGGACGCGGGCTTCGAGCGGCGCATCCGCGAGCCCACCATCAACCGCCCCGGCCTCGCGCTCGCGGGCTTTTTCAGCTACTTCGCGGCGAAGCGCATCCAGGTGCTCGGCAGCGCGGAGCTGGCCTATCTCAAGAGCCTCTCGGACTCCGAGGTGCGCGCCCGTTTGCGCGCCGTGTGTGCCGAGCCGATCCCGTGCATCGTCGTCTCGCGCTCCGCGAAACCGCCGCCCGCCCTGCTCGAAGAAGCCGAGGCCGCGGGTGTCGCCGTCTTTCGCACGCCGATGATCACGATGCGCTACACCAATGCCGCCACGCTCGCGCTGGAGTTCGATTTTGCGCCGACGAAAAGCGAGTACGGCAGCATGATGGATGTCATGGGCGTGGGCACGCTCATCCGCGGCTCCAGCGGCATCGGCAAAAGCGAGTGCGTGCTCGGCCTCATCGAACGCGGGCACAGTCTCGTGAGCGATGACATGACGCGCTTTCGCGCACTCGAAGGGCGCGAACTCATCGGCACCTCACCCGAGCTGACGCGGCACCACATGGAGGTGCGCGGGCTCGGCGTCATCAATATCATGTCCATCTTCGGCGTCGGCTCCGTGCGGCTGGAAAAGCGGCTCGACCTCATCGTGACACTAAAGGATTGGCAGGAGTTGGAGGAGGTCGATAGGATCGGACTCGATCAGGAGTACTACGAGATTTTGGACATCCTGATTCCCCACATCACCATCCCCGTGCGGATGGGCCGCGATCTCGCCCGCCTCGTGGAAGTAGCCGCGCTGGATCAGAAGCTCAAGAGCATGGGCCAGAACAGCGCTGTGGAATTCAATGAAAGATTGCTGAACACCATGCAGAAAAAGAAAGAGCTGTAATGGCTTTCCTGAGCCGAAAAACCCAACCCGTTTCACCGACCAAAGCCGAGAAGGAAGTCACCATCGTGAACCGCCTCGGCATGCACGCGCGTCCCTCGGCGATGTTTGTGAAAACGGCGAGCCGCTTCCGCGCCGAGATCTGGGTGGAAAAGGACGGCGAGCGCGTGAATGGCAAAAGCATCATGGGCCTGATGATGCTCGCCGCGGGCCAGGGCTCGAAGCTGCTCATCACCTGCGACGGCGCGGACGCCGACAAGGCGCTGGCCGAAATCGAAGCCGTCATCCTGCGCAAATTCGATGAGGACTGACCGCCGCGCCCCGCACCCATGAGCGACGCCGAGGAAAAGCGCTTTCACGGCACCGGCGTCTCGCCCGGCATCGCGCGCGGCACCGTCTTTGTCCATCGCCCCGACGATGACGCCGCGCCTTCGCGCCGCATCGAGGAAAGCGAAATCCCTTCCGAGATTGGACGCTTCGAGGCCGCGCTCCTCGCCACCCGCGCGCAGATTTTGGAAATGCAGCAGCGCATCGCGGAATCCATCGGCGCGAAGGACGCGGGCATTTTCGACGCGCATCTGCTCGTCGTCGAAGACCGCACCTTGATCGACGAAGTCCTGCGCTTGCTCGCTCGCGACAAAATGAACGTCGAGCACGTCTTCCAAAGCGTGGCCAATCGCTACGCCAAAACGCTCAGCGAAATCGACGACCCGTACCTCCGCGAACGCGCGCTCGACATTCACGACGTCACCCGCCGCGTCGTCCACAACCTCCTCGGCCGCGAGGCGCGCGATCTCGCCAGCGTCGCCACGCCGCACATCCTCATCGCCCACAATCTCGCGCCGTCCGACACCGCGCAGCTCGACCGCACGCTCGTCCAGGCCTTTGCCACCGACATCGGCAGCAAGACCTCGCACACCGCCATCATGGCGCGCTCGCTGAACATCCCCGCCATCGTCGGCCTGCACGATGTCAGCACCCAGCTTTCCAGCGGCGACCACATCCTGCTCGACGGCTACAATGGCCTCATCATCGTCAACCCGAGCGACCAGACGCTGTGGGAGTACGGCGAACTCGAAATCAAAAAAACCGAGGTCGAGGAAAAGCTCACCCAGCTCCGCGAGACCGCCTCCACCACGCTCGACGGCCGCCACGTCATCCTCTCCGCGAACATCGAACTCCCCGGCGACATGGAGCAGGTGCGGCAAAACGGAGCCGAGGGCGTGGGGCTGTATCGCACCGAATTTTTCTACCTCAACAAAAGCGAACTCCCCACCGAGGACGAGCAATACGCCGCCTACCGCAGCGTTGCCGAGGCCGCCCAGCCGCACAGCGTCATCATCCGCACGCTCGATCTCGGCGGCGACAAATTCATGAGCACGCTGCACATGCCCGAGGAGCTGAATCCCTTCCTCGGCTGGCGGGCCATCCGCTTCTGCCTCGAGCGTGTCGATGTCTTCAAAACCCAGCTCCGTGCCATTCTCCGCGCCAGCGCCATGGGCAACGTGAAGATGATGTATCCCATGATCTCCGGCGTGGACGAACTCCGCCGCGCCAACGTCATCCTCGAGGAATGCCGCGCCGAGCTGCGCGCCGAGGGCGTGCCCTTCAGCGAGACCATGGAAGTCGGCGCGATGATCGAGATTCCCAGCGCGGCCATCTCCGCCGACATCCTCGCGAAAGAGGTCGATTTTTTCAGCATCGGCACCAACGACCTCATCCAATACTCCATCGCCGTCGATCGCCTCAACGAGCACATCGCCCACCTCTACGAGCCCACGCATCCCGCGATCATCCGCCTCATCCGCATGACTGTCGAAGCCGCGCACGCCCGCGGGCTCTGGGTCGGCGTCTGCGGCGAAATGGCCGGCGACATCCTCCTCACCCCGCTCCTCCTCGGCCTTGGCGTCGATGAACTCAGCGCCGGTGCCGCCTCCGTCCCCCGCGTCAAACGCGCCGTGCAATCGCTCGACAGCACCGCCTGCATGCAGCTCATCGAAGACATCCGCGACCTCGACACCGCCGAGGCGATCCTCGCGAAATGCGAAGCCGTCGCCCGCGCGCATTATCCCGAGCTGCTTTAGCCGCCTCCATTTCCGATGAAAAAAACCGCACTCATCCTCGCCGCCGTCTGCCTCCTCTTCGCCGGCTGTCTGCCCGAATCCATCAACCCGCTTTCCACACCCGCCACCTCGCTCATCGACCCGCGCTTCGAGGGCGTCTATCAGCAGGTTGATAAGGACAAGGACGCAAAGAACCGAAGCTCTTTCTGGCATTTCCACTACCGCGGCGCGAGCGACTCCGCGAAAGGCGTCCGGCGCATCACCACCTGGCTCGAAATCGCCGGCATCAGCCACGAGCCGAAAGGCGGACTGGACATTGGGCGTTACAAAGCCCTCGCCACGAAAATCGCCGGGCGCGATTACCTGAGCTTCATCGAGCTGCCGCAGGACAGCGCGAAAAAATCCGCGACCACTTACAGCTTCGCCCGCTACGAGGTGAACTGGCGCGGCGACCTCCGCATCTGGATCGCGAAGGAGAGCGCCTTCGTCGCCGCCGTCAAAGCGGGTAAGCTCCGCGGCAAAGCCACCTCATCCCAACTCGGCAACAGCGTCACCCTCACCGACACCACCGCGAACCTCGCCGCCTTCATCGCCGCCGGCGATCCGCGCGAACTCTTCAACGACGAGCCCATGGTCTTCCGCCGGATCAACAGCGCAAACGCCCACCCGTAAAGGTCGAAAACCCACGCCGTCATCCTGAGCGGAATTCCCGGCGGGCGAATGCGCGCGGAATTTTTTTACGCGCTCAGCTCCAGCATCCGCCGGATGGGCCGCTCGGCGCGGGCGCGGATGGGCTCGGGGATGAGGATCTCGGGCGCGAGATTGGCGAGCGCATCGCGGAGTTTTTCGAGGGTGTTCATCTTCATGTAGCGGCAGTCGGCGCAGGCGCAGTGGTCGGTGGGGCCGGGGATGAAATGTTTGTGCGGCATTTCGCGCCGCAGGCGGTGCAGCATCCCGCTTTCCGTCACGATGACGAACGCCTGTGATGGCGATTCGCGGCAGTAGCTGATCATCTTTTCCGTCGAGCACACCTCGTCGGCGAGCAGGCGCACGGCGTGGGTGCATTCCGGGTGCGCAACGATGGGCGCGTCCGGCCACTCGGCGCGGGCGCGCTCGATGGACGCGCGGGTGAACTCGACATGGACGTAACAATTTCCCCGCCACAGCTCCATCGGCCGCCCGGTCTGCTCGGTGACCCACGCGCCGAGATTTTGGTCGGGGACAAAAAGGATGTTCCGATCTTTCGGCGCGGCGTTGACGATCTTTACCGCGTTGCCACTCGTGCAGATGACATCGCTCAGTGCCTTCACGCCGGCGCTGCAGTTGATGTAGGCGATGACGTAGAAATTTTTCTCCGCGTGCGCCGCGAGGAAAGCGGCGAGTTTTTCCGGCGGGCACGAGTCGCTGAGCGAGCAGCCGGCGTCCATGTCGGGGATGACCACGGTCTTGCCGGGGTTCAGGATTTTCGCCGTCTCGCCCATGAAATGGACGCCGCAGAAAGCGATCACGTCGGCCTCCGTCTCCGCCGCCTGCCGCGAGAGCCCGAGCGAATCGCCGACGTAATCCGCCAGCTCCTGGATTTCCTTTACCTGGTAATTGTGCGCGAGGATGACGGCGTTGCGCTCGCGTTTGAG
>JANXSB010000163.1 GCA_025352865.1 Chthoniobacter sp.
GGTGCTGCCGAGGCGCGGGTCGCAGGCGCGCTCGGGGTGGGGCATGAGGCCGAAGACGTTGCGGGCGGCGTTGCAGATGCCGGCGATGTTTTCGGCGGAGCCGTTCGGGTTGGCGGCGTCAATGGCCGCGCCGTTGGCGTCGGTGTAGCGCAGGAGCACGCGGCCGGTCTGGTTCAGCTCGGCGAGCGTGGCGGGGTCGGCGGTGTAGCTGCCTTCGCCGTGGGCGATGGGGATGCGGAGGAGTTCGCCGGTCTTGGCCTCGTGGAGAAAGGGGTTCGCGACATTTTCCACGCGGACGTGGAGATGCTCGCAGCGGAAGTGCAGGTCGCGGTTGCGGATGAGCGCGCCGGGCAGCAGGCCGGCTTCGCAGAGGATTTGGAAGCCGTTGCAAATGCCGAGGACGAGCGTGCCGCGCGCGGCGGCTTCTTTGACGGCTTTCATGATCGGCGAAAAGCGCGCGATGGCTCCGCAGCGGAGGTAGTCGCCGTAGGAAAATCCACCGGGCAGCGCGATGAGATCGTAGCCCGCGACGGACTCGTCCTTGTGCCAGACGAAATCGGTTTCGACGCCGAGCTCGCGCAGCGCGAGCACGCAGTCCTGATCGCAATTGGAACCGGGGAAGCGGATGACGGCGGCTTTCATCGCTCAGGCTTCCAGGATCAGCTTGTAGTCCTCGATCACCGGGTTGCTCAGCAGATCACGGCAGACCTCGTGGAGCTGCGCCTCGGTCTGCGTGCCGTCGAGTTCCAGCTCGATGAATTTCCCGACGCGCGCGGCTTTCACCGCCGGCAAGCCGTGGTGATGAATGGCGTCGCGCACAGCCACGCCCTGCGGGTCGAGCACGGTTTGTTTCGGCATCACGATGACTTGGGCTTTCATAGGCGGCGCACGTTAGGGAGCGGGAGTGAAAGTGGAAGTGGAAAGTGCTCCCGCGCGCAATCCGCCGCACTTTGCACTTTCACTCGCGCGTTCGCTCCCGTTATCGTCCGCCAATGATCCCGACTCTCCGCATCTTCGCCAGCAGCCTGGCAGCCGTTTGTCTCTGCGCCTCTGCGGCTGGCGGGGCCACGCCACTGACCCCCGAGGAAATCGCCGGCGCGGCGAAAACCGATGAGCTTTCCATCCCGATGCCGGGCGAGTTCATGGCCTCGCTGAACAAGGTCGGCAAAATCGACTGGACGAAGATGTTTCGCACGCCCATCGCCACCAGCTACACGAGCCGCCCGCAGATGGCGCTGAACCTCGGCGGGCTCATCGCGGATGGCTACGTGGCGATCGAGGCGGAGGACGCGCCGCAGGTCAAAAACATCGGCAAAGACATCCTCTCGATTGCCAAAACGCTCGGCGTGAGCAAGGACGTGATCGAGCGCGGCGGGAGCATCGCGAATTTCGCCAACGAGAAACAATGGGATCAGCTCAAGGAGGAAATGGAGGCCACGCAGAACGAGGTGAAAGCGGGCATGGCCGAGCGCAAGGACTCGGACCTCGTGACCCTCGTGACCGTGGGCGGCTGGCTGCGCGCCATGGAAGTGATGAGCGGCTACCTCGTGAAAAACTACACCGAGGGCGGCGCGAAACTTCTTCGCCAGCCGGGCATCGTGGGCTTTCTCAACCTGCGCCTCGATAAGCTCGGCGAAAAAGCGCAAGCCGACCCGAGCGTGGCCGCGGTGCGGAAACGGATGGGCGAGATCGAAAAGCTCACCACCTTCCCGCTCGACAAGGCTCCCAGCGCCGAGGACGTGAAACAGCTCAACACGCTCACCTCCGACACCGTGAAGGAAATCACCAAGAAACAAACGAAATGAAGCGCCTCCTTTTCACCCTCGCCCTCGCCGCCCTCGCCTCGGCTCCGCTCCGCGCCGCCAGCGACGATGAAGTGGCCGCGCGCAAGCTCGCGCTCGAAATCGCCGGCGCGTTTTCCAACGACGGCTTCAAGCTGCGCGACGGCAACTGGGGCGGCAAATTCGAGCCCGGCAAACCCGCGCTCATCCAGGTGAATCTCTACGCCGGCAACCAATACTGGTTCACCGTCGGCGCGACGGACGCGGCGAAAAAAGTGGCCATCACCGTCTATGACGAAACCGGCAAGCCCATGACCACCGATCCCTACGCCGACACCTCGGTCGCCGCCGCCGGCTTCGCACCCACGGCCAGCGGCCCGTATTACCTCAAGATCGAACTCACCGAAGGCAAGCCCGCCGCCTTCTGCCTCATCTACAGCTACCGCTAAAACCCGATGCCGTTCGACTCCCTGCAAACGACCGAGAAACTCGGCGGCCAGCGCGTCACGCAATTCTCCATCTTTCTCCCGAACCGCGTCGGCACGCTGCTCGATGTCGTGCGCGTGCTCAACGAGCGCCATATCCACGTCCTCGCCATCAGCGTCCAAGACTCCGCGGACACGGCCATCGTCCGCATCGTCGTCAGCGATCCCGAGAGCGTGCAGCAGATGTTCATCGAGCACGCCATCCCCTTTTCCATCTGCGAACTCGTGGTCGTGGAACTCAAGGAAGGTGCCGCCGAACTCGGCCGCCTGCTCGCTGCGCTCCTCGCCGCTGAGTGCAATATCTTCGGCAGCTACGCCCTCCTCACCCGTCCCCGCGGCCGCACCGCCCTCGCCCTCCACGTCGAGGACAACGAATGCGCCACCGCCGTCCTCGAAGGCCAGCAGTTCAAGATTCTCAGCCAGTCGGATATTTCGCGGTAGCGGCGCTCTTAATCCATCGAACGATGAACGTGACGGGTCACAAAACCATGCGCGCGGCCATCGCGGTCACTGTGCTCATGCTGGCGGCGCTCCGGCCCCTGCACGCCGCAGAGCCCCCGGAGAAGGCGCTCGAAAACTATCGCGAAGAGCTGACCGCCTGCCGCATGGCACATGGCGGCG
>JANXSB010000192.1 GCA_025352865.1 Chthoniobacter sp.
TGACGCTGAGCGGCGGGGCGCGGCTGCAGGTGCCCGCGGAGCTGGCGGTGCCCGCGCACGGCAAGGTCAGCGTGCCCGTGCGGACGGCGGCGGGCGATGTGACGGCGCTGGAGGGCGAGGTGCGCGTGGAGGCGGACGGACTGACGGTGCGGGTGCCGGTGCGGGCCGCGCGGGTGGGGCCGCTGGTGCGTGCGGTGGGGGGGCCGGTGGCGTTTGGGCGCGTGGATGCGGCGCGGGCGGCGGGCGCGAGTTTCGTGCTGGAAAACTTCGGCGGTGCGGACGCGAACGTGAGCTGGGAGATCGGTGCGCCGTTTGTCATGGATGAGGCGTCGGTGAAGCTCGCGCCCGGTGAGAAAAAAACGCTGGTGCTGCGGACGCAGCCGGCGGCGGCGGGAAAATATCGCGCGTGGCTGACGGCGAAAGTCGGGGAGCAGAAGCTGGAGATTCCGGTGGACGCGGAGCTGCTGGCGAAAGCCCTGCCCGCCGCTGCGCCGCGCACGGCGACCGCGGTGAGCGAGCCGGCCGCGGAGAGTCCGCCGGATAATTCATCGCCCGCCGCGCCCGAACCCGTGGCCGCGACCCCGGAGGCACTGGCGCTGCTGCCGACGCTCGCGGCCGACCTGCGGGCGGAGCAGATCCAGCCGGAAGGTGTGGCGCTGACACGGCTGAGCCAGACGGGCGCGACGATCGAATGGCCGGCGGCGCTGCGGGCGGCGCAGAAATTCCGCGTGGAAAGCCGCGGGTTCTTCGCGGATTCCGAGGGCGAAGTGAAAATCGTTTGGGAGGAGCTTCCCAAGGCGACCGTCGGCCTCTTCGAGACGAAATATGTGGCGGTGCTCAGCGGCCTGCAGCCGGGCCGGGGATACGGGGTGCGGGTGGTGCCGCTCGGTGCCGGCGGCGAGGCGGGGCGGCCGCTTTTCATGCAGACTTTTGTGACGCTGGATGGCGCGGGTTGGCGGCCAAAATTCACGGTGCTGCAGGGGCTCTTCATCGCCTTCGTGGTGTGCCTCGGCCTCATGCTGCGCCAGGCTCTGGCGGGACGGCGGCGGAAGTGAGCGCGCGGGCTTTTCCCCTTTCCTCGCGCGGGGCCGCTCACTATCAGCGGGCATGTCCGTGACCCCTCCGCTTTTCGCCGTGCCCGCGGGCCGCGCGCCGCGCTACGAGCCGTGCATCGACGGCTGGCGCGCGGTCGCGGCGGCGATGGTGCTGGTCGCGCATTTTTTCCCGCACCACGCGCCGCCGAACACCTGGACGCAGCTCGGCGAAAACGGCGTCATCATCTTTTTCATCATCAGCGGCTACCTCATCAGCACGATTCTTTTTTCCGCCAAGGAGCGCGTGGAAACCCACCGGCTGCGCAAACGCGACGCGCTGCAGCGCTTCTACATCCGGCGCGTGCTGCGGATCGCGCCGATCTACTACGCCAGCATCCTCGCGATGTGCGCCATCGGCTCGCAGTCGGTGCGCGACGGGGTGTGGTGGCATGTGACCTACACGACGAATTTCGGCCAGGTTTTCCGCGGGATGGATTTCAAAAACGCGGTGCATTTCTGGACGCTCGCGGTCGAGGAGCAGTTCTACGTGCTGTGGCCGCTGATCGTGCTCGCGGTGCCGCGCGCGCGGCTCGGCGGGATGCTGCGCGCGGTGTTCCTCGGCTCGGCGGCACTGGTGCTGATCGCGGGCGCGAGCGGCGCCTCGTGGGGGATGCTGACGATGCTGCCGGTGGGCGGCTCGTCGTTCGCGCTGAGCTTCGGCGCGCTGCTCGCGTACGACCGGTTTTATGGCCATGGCATCAGCCAAAAAGACGCGCGCTCCGCGCTCTGGCTCGGTGCGCCGGTGTTTGCGCTTTCGCAGTGGATTTGGTGGCGGCACGGCGGCGGAGAGGATGCTTACAATCTGCCGGAGTACAAACTCACCTACGTCTGGGCGGTGACGCTTTTCTTCGGCTGGTTTTTCATCCGCTCGCTCATGCCGGGCTCGGCGCTCGCGCGCTTCCTGAGCCTGCCGCCGCTGCGCTACCTCGGGCGCATCAGCTACGGGGTGTATGTGTACCACTGGCTGCTCGATCCTTACTACGTCTCGATCTGGAAGCGCCTCGGCCTCCACGCCACGCTCGATCATGTGTCCGAGGGCTGCCTCAAATCCGCGACGGTCATGCTCATTGCCGCGGCGAGCTGGCACGGTTTTGAAAAGCCGATCCTCGCCCTGAAAGACCGCCTCGCGAAGCCGTGAAAAAGATCCCGATGCCTCCGATACGCGGTCTGCTCATCTGCCTCGTCGCCCTGATTTTCGCGGGGTGCGCGACCCGCAGCGGACCGGTGGCTCCCGCGCGCAGCGGCCCGCTCACCAAGTCCGTTTACCTCATCAACAACGACTGGCACACGGGGATCGGCGTGCGGAAAAATGAGGTGCCGGGGAGCTGGTCGGTGAAGGATTTTCCCGCCGCGGATTACCTCGAAGCCGGATGGGGCAACAACCGTTTTTACCGGGCACAGAAGGCCGGGCTGGTGATGGCGGTGCGGGCGGCATTTCCCTCGGAGAGCGCGATCCAGGTGGTGGGTGTGAAAGGTTCGCTGGCATCCTTTTTCCGCTATGAGGAAGTGCTGGAAGTCCGGGTTTCGCCCGAGGGTTTGCAGCGGCTCGGCCAGTTTGTCGGCGAGACTTTTCAAAAGAACGGGCAGGGCGAGGCCGTCTATCTCGGCACGGGCGTGTATGGTCCGGTGAGTCGCTTTTACGGTGCCGAGGGCCGCTATAGCATCGGCACGACTTGCAATGTCTGGACGGCGCATGCGCTGCAGGCGGCGGGAATACCGGTGCGACCGGCGATGACGGCGGAGGGGCTCACGCGCCAGGTGAGGCGCTTCGCCGTGCAGCGTGAGCATGCGGTGGTGGTGCCTGCGGGTCGTTGAGCGCGGTGCGGAAAAAATCGTCCGCATGGTCAAAATGATATTTGACACCCAGCGGACGTTTCTGACAGACCGCTGCCCATTGGAAACCCCATTCGTTTCCAAAACCCCCTGCCTCGTATGAAACTCTGCATCCAAGCTCCAGTTCACCCATCGCGCGCGTGAAGCGTTTTTGCGCAGCCAGCGCCTTGGGCGCGCTGGCCAGCGTCGCGTTTGTCGGCTGCGAGTCCTTCATCGAAGGGCCGGAGCCACCCATGCACCACTACACGAGCGGCGACGAAGCGCAGTGGAGGCCGGAGATAGTCAACGAAGCCGTCAACGCCGACGATTATTACGTGAAAGGCGAACTGTCCTTCGGAGTGTACGGGTCTGCGGAAATAGGCAACGATCAAAAGCGGATCGAGCACACCCAGACGGAAACGAAAACCGTGACGCGCTTTTTGACCACCACGACGCTGCGGGATGATCCAGGGACTCCGGGGCTGACGGCCGTTCAGGCGACCACCGAGGAAAAGAGTTTCGTCTCCCACACCAGCCACAGCTTTGAGACGCGCGGGCCGTACAGCGGCCAGTCGTATGGCGGAGGAGTCGATGTCGAGTACTTCCCGTACATGTGGCGCGATACGTGGGACATGGAGGACGACACCTGGGAGATCCGGCACGGACGGATGCCGGACACGTGGGACACCTGGAATACCTTTCGCCTCCTCTCAAACAGACCGGCTCCGCTGGTCCGCACGCAGGTTGGCTTTGGACTCGAAGCGCACATTGCCGACGGAGAGCTTTTTGGGCGCGTGAGCGGGAAAGTGATCCTGCGTTTCCCGATCCGCGGCAAAGCGCATCTCGCGCCCTACGTGTTCGCCGGCCTCGGCGGCGAGATTTCCGACGACTCGAAACTGTTCGGCTACGTCGGCGGCGGCCTCGAAAAGCGTTTCTCGCCCAGCTTCGGCGTCTTCACCGACGCCCGCTGGGTCTTCGACGGCGGTTACGAAAACGCGGCGGAATTCCGGCTCGGCGTGCGCTTCGCCTTCGGCCCGCACGCGACCGGGCTCGCCAAGAAGTAGCCGCGGCGGCCCGCCCCGCCGGAAAGAATGAGTGCCAAACGCGCGGGAGTGGGGAAAAGTGCGGGCATGTCGGACTTGAAAATGCAGATCGAAGATTTCGGACGCCGCGCCCGCGCCGCCGCGCGCGTGCTCGCGCGGACGGGCCGCGCGCAAAAAGACCGCGGGCTGCTCGCCATGGCGGATGAGATCGTCGCCGCCGCGCCGGAGATTCTCCCCGCCAATGCGCGCGACGTGGAAAAGGCGCGCGCCAACGATCTTTCCGGCGCGATGCTCGACCGCCTCACGCTCACGGAAAAACGCCTCGCCGCCATGGCCGACGGCATCCGCGAAGTCGCCGACCTGCCCGATCCCGTGGGCGAGATCATCCGCGACTGGACGCGGCCCAATGGCCTGCGCATTCAGAAAGTCCGCGTGCCCATCGGCGTCGTCGGCATCATCTACGAATCGCGCCCGAACGTGACCAGCGACGCCGCCGTGCTCTGCACTAAAACCGGCAACGCCACCATCCTCCGCGGCGGCAGCGAATCCATCCACTCGAACGTCGCCATCGCCGCCGCGCTCAGCCGTGGCGCGGCGCGGGAGGGCCTGCCGGCGGACAGCGTGCTGCTCATCCCCACGACCGACCGCGAAGCCGTGCGGCACCTTTGCGAGATGGACAAATACCTCGACGTCATCGTCCCGCGCGGCGGCAAGGGGCTGATCGAAACCGTGGTCCAGCACGCGCGCATGCCGGTCATCAAGCACTACGACGGCATCTGCATCATGTATGTGGACCG
>JANXSB010000249.1 GCA_025352865.1 Chthoniobacter sp.
TCGCCGCGGGAAAAATGAGCGCTGCAATGAGCAGCGCGAGCAGGCGCGCGGCGGGAATTTTTCGAAAATGCGGGAGACGATGCACGGCGGCGTATCCTGCCTGCGCGGCGCAGCAGTGCGAGCCTCCAGTTTCAGCGGAAAGAATTGCCGAGAAGATTGCCGGCGAAATAAAGAATCGCACCGAGGCCCGCGACGAATGGAGGCACGGCGACCCAGCGATGACGCTCGCGGCGGAGGAGCGCAGTGAGGCCGCAACCAAAGGCGCAGAGCGCGATGGCGATGGTGCCGATGACGAGTTCGCCAATGCCCGGCAGCCATTCGCCGGGGTTGCGGTGCGCGACGGCGTGTGCGTAAAGGCCCCAGGTGATGAGCGCGCCGAGGATGGGGGCGAGCCATGAGGCGGCGCTGAAGACGGGCGCGCGGCGGATGTGGGACGGCGGGGATTGCGGGCAGGTATTCATGGCTGTGCGAATGAGCCGCCAAGGGGAACCGCTCACGAGCTGTTTTGCAGGCTCATATTTTTGCGACTTTCGTAGCTGAGGCGTGGGCTTTGCTATGCAGGGGGCATCTGAAAACCGCCAACTTTCCACCTGCCATGCCGTCCGCCGCAATCACCACGCTGCGGGAGGCGCGCGGCGATTTGCCGCTGCTGCCGAAGCGGAGCTGGCGCGCGGTGATGCGGTTCACGCTGCTCGCGGCGCTGGCGGTGGGGCTGGGGTTTGTGGCACTGGGGTGGGCGGTGACGCGGCAGCACGACCTCTGCTTCCGCGTGCTCGGCTGGCAGATTACGCAGACGCTTTCCACGCGCTATCTTGCATGCGCGATGACGCTCTTTCCCGAGGACTGGGATCGCGACGGAGTGCCGGATGGCGCGGAGTTTTTCTGGGGCAGCAGCGTGACGGATGCGCACGATCATCCGGGGCTCGATGCGGCGCTGACGGATCGCTACTACGAAATCCTTTTCTGCGGTGAGCGGAAGCGACTGCACTGGCGGGTGAATGCGCTCAATGACACGGTGCCGGTGGCGCGCGGCTTCCGGCTGAAATTCACGGCGGACGATCCCGTGCTGCTGCGCTCGGGGTCAAAGGGTGAGCCGATCACGGGGCCGATCACAGTCACGGTGGATGAGTGGGGCGGCTTTGCGATCGATGTGCTGGCGGACGTGCCGGATCGCGAGCAGCGGCTGCAGATCGACAACGCGGACACGGGCGAGATGGTGCGCGAAATGTGCATCACGGTGGTGGGCTATCCGCAGCCTTCGGTGCGCCCGCATTTGCTGCCGCCAAATACGGACGCGACTCCGCCGGAGCTGCGGCATGAGCTGGCGCCGGACAAACCGATTCTGCGCTGGAAGCATCCCGGCACGCCGCTGGATGGCTACGTCGCGGAGGCGGCGCGCGACGAGGCCGGTGCGGAGTGGAAAGCGTTTCGCTGGTGCGGGCCGGAGGCTACGGAATGCCGTGCGGCGCACACGGCGGCGTCACTTTTTGGCCAGCCGGACGGGCCGCTGAAATGGCGCGTGGTGCCGTTTCGCAACACGCTGCCGTAGCGAGAAAAAATTCCTTTCGCCGGGCGGCGGCGAGGCGCGTAGTGTCGGCGTATGGCTGAAGTCCAAACACATAATGAAGCGGGCGAGATGACGCAGATTTTCATCGAGTTCGTGATGATGCAGGCGCAGAACGCGGCGCTTTTCCTCGGGCAGATTCCGAACCCGCGCGGCGGGCCGCCGGAGGTGAATCTGCCGCTGGCAAAAATGTTCATCGACCAGCTCGCGGTGATCGCCGCGAAGACGCACGGCAATCTGAATGCCGACGAGGCGAAGGTGCTCGACGGCGCGCTGACGCAGCTCGAGGCGGCGTTTTTGGACGTGGCCTCGCGCACGGAGGGCTTTCATCCTGGTGAGTCGCTCGCGCCTCCACCGGTCGCGCCGCCGGCACCGGAGCCTGCGTCGGTCGTGCCGCCCGCTGCGCCGGAGCCGGCTCCGGTCGAGGAAGGGCGGAAGCGTTTCACCAAGAGCTACGGAGCCTGAGCGCGTGAGCGTCCCGGTGCTTTCTGTCGGCGGCTGCCGGCTCGGTGGAGCTGAGCCGCTTTTCATCCTCGGCCCGTGCGTGATCGAGTCGGAGGACTTCGTCTGGCGCATGGCGCGGGCGCTGAAAACGGTGTGCGCGGAAGTGGGCGCGCAGTTCGTTTTCAAGGCGAGCTACGACAAGGCGAACCGCACGTCGGGAAAATCCTTTCGCGGGCTCGGCGTGCGCGAAGGCTGCCGGATGCTCGGCGACATCGGGCGCGAGCTCGGCGTGCCGGTGACGACTGATGTGCATACCGCCGCAGACTGCGCGCTGGCGGCGGAGTGGATCGACATTTTGCAAATCCCCGCGTTCCTCTGCCGGCAGACCGATCTCATCCAGGCGGCGGCGGAAACGAAGCGCGTGGTGAATGTGAAAAAGGGGCAGTTCCTCGCGCCGTGGGATGTGCGAAACATCGCGGGAAAGCTGCTCGCGTTTGGCAACGACCAGTTCTTTTTCACCGAGCGCGGAACGACCTTCGGCTACAACAATCTCGTGGCTGACATGCGCTCGCTTTACTGGATTCGCGAGGCGGGCTATCGCATTGTTTTCGACGCCACGCATTCGGTGCAGCGGCCCGGCGGGGCGGGGGACAAGACGGGCGGCGATGGCATCCTCGCGCCGGTGCTGGCGCGCGCGGCGGCGGCGGCGGGATGCGACGGCATTTTCATCGAGACGCACGAGGATCCGGCGCAGGCGCTGTCCGACGGGCCGAATCAAATTCCGCTCTCGCAACTTCCGGCGTTGCTGAAACAATTGCTCCAGATTCATGCGCTCGTTTCCTAAATTGCCGGTGGGAATTGCGGTGGGTGTGATTGCGGCCGGCGTGCTGGCCGGTGGCGCTTTCGCGCAGAAAAAGGACGGCGAAAAGCCGAAGGCGAAGGACAAAAAGGAGGCGGCGAAAACGGCCGACGACAAGACGAAGGAGAGCGGCAAGCTGGACATCCCCGTTTCCAAAGACCACGACGCGAAAGGGCTGAAGATTCCCTACTTCGACGGCGACGGAAAAAAGCAGATGATCTTCACCATCGGCGTGGCGTCGCGCATCGACGAGGAGCACATCGACATGACGGAAACGGAGGTTGAGACCTTCGACGAAAACGGCGAGCACGAGATGACCATCGCCATGCCAAAGTCGGAGCTGAACGTGAATACGAGTGTCATCACCACGAAGAAGCATGTGGAGATCATGCGGGTCGATGTCATGGCGATGCTCGGTGTGCCGTACGGTGATGCGGTGACGCAGAAGAAGGCAGCGGAGATGGCCAAGGCGCAGGCGAAGGAGATG
>JANXSB010000251.1 GCA_025352865.1 Chthoniobacter sp.
GACAGCAGCCACGGAGCGGTCGCAATACCTATTTTCCATACCGAACCAACACTGAAACCGTCGCTCTTCGCTCCGAACTTTGGAAGCCGAGTAAGATAAAAGTAAACCAAGGTTTGACCGAAGAAAAGTCCTACTTGGAAAAATCTCTTCGCGTTGGCCATTACTGGCTCTAGGTGAACATCTTTGGTTTGCTCATACACGAAAATGCGATCTGAAATCCATGCCCTAAATGTGCCGCTATGAAAGGCAAATCCGAATGCAAGTAGCAACTCACCCAAGATCGCCATCGCGATAACCTGCCACTTTTGCTCAGGATGAACGACTGCGATTGAACTGTAAACCACAAACCCGATGGCAACGAGTCCAAAGGCTACCCCAAGAGCTCTACGGTGGCCAGCTGCATCAGCCACTGCCCCCGTGAACGGCTCGGCAAAAACTTCGAAAAGCATCGTGAAAGCAAGTACGGGCAACAACGCATTGAGCGGGTTGTTGACGTCAGGAACGAAGCCTGCCAAGTAGTAAGCAACCCATGCGGAATAGAGTCCGAAAGCGAAACCGTAAAAAAGACTGATCTGCGATGCAACCCAAAGAACTCGTCGAGACTGTGGATGAACTGGAAGCCGAAACACGGGGCTGGCGGCAGCGTCGGTCAAAGGGGCCATTACGGGGAATGATGATCATGCACATCCAGTCAACGCGTGCGAGCATTCGCAGGCGCGGACT
The DNA here is from genome assembly GCA_025352865.1 of Chthoniobacter sp. Classification (GTDB taxonomy): domain Bacteria; phylum Verrucomicrobiota; class Verrucomicrobiia; order Chthoniobacterales; family Chthoniobacteraceae; genus Chthoniobacter. The sequence goes on from JANXSB010000251.1 coordinate 724, forward strand.
GGATGTTAACAGGCAGATGGTCGATCAAACTTCATGAGCAAGTTTTAAGCGTAAAAGCGGGCTGGATCAATGAAAAAAACCGTTGATTTGCAAAATCACGCCCAATTCAGCCACAAAAGTGACGAAGCAGCCGACCACTGTGGCGGCGGTGCAAGTCGACCTTTTGTTGCATGCGTTACGCCAGCGGCTTCTGTTTCAACATCCGCGTCATAGATAGATGCTGGCCCTCCGCATGGCGAATCCACCGGGAGCGACGGCGCGGTTTTCCTACTCCGCGACGACCGCCATTCGGAAGCCGACGGTGCCTTCCTGAAAGCCTTTTTGCGAGCCGAAGGCTGGGTCGCTCCAGCCGCGGGCGGCGCTGCGGAGTTTGCTCTTGGCGTCGATCCACGCGCCGCCGCGCTGCACGCGGAAGGCCATGTTGGCTTTCACGGGTTCCTTCGGGCCGTGCGGGTCGGTGGCGTCGCCGCCGGGGTAGGGGCCGATGTAGTCGAGCACCCATTCGCGGGCGTTGCCGAGCATGTCGTGCAGGCCCCACGCGTTGGGCTTTTTGCCGCCGACGGGCTGGATGCGGGGCATGGTGCCGCGGTTGAAAGGGCCGGTCGTTTTCACGTACCACGCGATGTCCGCGAGCGCGTCGTCGCTCTCGGCGGCGGGGTTGCGCGTGGTCGTGCCGGCGCGGCAGGCGTGCTCCCACTGCGCCTCGGTCGGCAGTGAATACGCCAGCCCCGCGGGCAGCCGGCCTGCCGCGCGTTCGCGCTCGGTGAGCTTTTTGCAAAATTCGCGCGCATGCTCCCACGTCACATTCACCGCAGGGAATTTGCCGAAGTCCGCGCCCTGCTTCGTCCACTCGTCGGCGGTCTTTTTCGACCACGGGTCGTCGGTCTTGCCCATCAGCGCCTCATACTGCGCGCGCGTCGTCTCGGTCTTCGCGAGCCAGAACGGTTTCGAGATTGTCACCTTCGTCTGCGGCCCTTCGCCGGTCACGGGGTCGGCATTGCGCCACGGTTCGCCCACCGGACTGCCCATGAGGAAAGTGCCCGCGCGAATCGCGACCAACTCGATGCCGAGATCGGCGGGCGCTTTTGGCTCCGCCGAAAATGCGGACGCCGCGAGGAGCGGGGCGAGGAGAAATGCGAGGAGAGGGGCGCGCTGAATGATCTGGGGTTTGGTCATGGGAATTTCTCTTTTCGGTGGATCACGCCGCCGAGCAGGCGGACGACTTCCGCCTCGGCTTCGTCCGCATCGCGGGGGCCGGCGACGGCGACTTCGAGAACCTGCTGGCCGAGATTGCGCCGGCCTTTCCACACCGCCTCCAGCCGGCTGGCCGTGGTCATGCGGACGCGCGTGCTCTGCGGCGCATCGTCGGGCGGCTGATCTTCCCAGAGGCAGTAGAAAACGTACATCTCACGATCCCGGATTCCGAAAATGTAGGCGTGGGTCACCAGGTCGGTTTGGGAAATTTGCCAGCGCCGGAGACCGAGGTCGGAACGCAGGACGGCACCGCTCGCGGGAAGACAAATCTCCGGCCCGTGCGAGCGCGCGAGTTGCGCGGAGGCCCGCCCCGGAAACCAGCGCAGAAAAACCAGCGACCACTGACGTCCTCCCGCGTCGGCCCACGTCGCGGATTGAGCCTCGTTGTAGCGCAGGATCGCACGCGTGGATTCCGGGAAAGTGAGTTCGCGAAAGCCGGCCTCGTGCGCGGGCAGCGCCACGGACCACGGCTCGGCGCGCGGCGTGCGGGACTCATGCGCGCGATACCAAAGCTCGCTCGCGCCTTCCACCGCGAGCAGCCACAGCGCGCACCCGATCAGGAGGTTTTTGGAAATGTGTCGCGGACGGTGCAGCGAAGGATTCAGCGGCTCAGCATCCGCACGAGCACCGCGCGCGCGCAGCGCCGCCGTCAGCACGGCGAGCCCGCCGAGACTGACGATGAGCACGGTGAGACCGACCGTGTCATGCCACTTCGCGATGGCGTCGGTTCCCTGGCTGACGCACAGCCACACGAGGAAAAGCGCGCGGCCCGCATTGCATACAAACGCGAGCACCAGTCCGCTCGCGAGCAGGGTCAGTCTCCGCGCCATTCCGAAGCGGAAAAGTTCGCCGAGAAACAGCGCCGCCATGAGCGTGGTCTGGAGCGAGCGCACGCCGCTGCACGCCTCCTCCACGCCCACCACGCCGGTGCTCACCTCGATCACGTTTCCGTGCTGCGTCGCGGGGATTCCGAACCAGCCGAGCGCGTCCACGCAGATCGTCGCCACGGCGCGCATCAGCCTTTGGATCACCGCCTGCTCGAACGGCACCGGCCACGGCACCGCGACGAGCAGGAAACAAATCGGCCAGACAAAATGCCGCAGCCACGGTCGCCCGCCCGCGCCATAAATCACGCACAGCGAAAGCGCGAGCGACACCCCGGCCATCGCCCAGCTCACCAGCCGCCAGTCCGGAGCGCCCTCCTGCATCACGCGTAGCGGCAGCAGCAGCAGACCCAGCGCCGCCGCCACGAGCGCGAGCATTTTCCACGAGCGCACCGACGCCGTGGGCGGGCGCGTTTTCCATCTCTCGCCAAAAAGATAGAGCGCGAGAAACGGCACGGTCCAGCCATAGGCGTACTGCGCGTTCACCGACCACTCCACGCGCAGTTGATTGAGCGTGGAAAACCACAGCGCCGCGAGCAGCACCGTCAGCCACAACGCGCCGCCGCCCGTGCTCTTCGCGGCCTCGCCGGATGCCGTCATAGCCATGCAGCGATTAGCTCGCGCTCCTCCGGGCGCAAACTCTCCGGGCGCAGCGCCCGCGCTTCCGCGCGCGCCTCGCTGGTTTTTCCATTCGCGCCGAGCACCGCGGCATGCACCGCGCGGTGGGCGGGCGCGGTGCGCTCCCACGGAATCTCGAGCCCGTCATAAACCGCCAGCGCGCGCGCGGGCTGCGCCAGCCGGTGATAGGCGAGCGCGAGCGTGGTCCGGTGCGGCAGGCTTTGCGGGGACTGCGCGACCAGCCGCTCGGCGCTCTTGAGGCCGGCCGACACTTCCTGACCGCCGAGCAAGGTGAGGTACGTGTAGTCATTTTCCACCGCCGTGTCGTTCGGCCACCGTCCGCGCATCTCGCGCAGAATCCCGCGCAGCGCCACCGTATCGCCCTTCTTCTCGGCCATGCGCAGCAGCGCCTCGTACGCGGGCCGCGCGGTCTTGGCGCTCGCGGTCAGCGACTTGTAGGCCAGCTCCGCCTCGCGGGTTTCGCCGATTTTTTCCGCGTAGCTCCCGACCACCCACATCTGCTCAGGCGAAGGCGCGGCCCCAAGATGCGCGCGCCGCCAGTGCAGTTCGCTTTTGGAAACCTGCCCGAGTTCCATCGCGCAGCGGGCTAGGAACAGTTCGACATAAACCTCGTCCAGCGGCACGCCCTTTCGGTCGAGAATCTCCCCGATTTCCTTCCACGATTTCATCCCCGCCAGCGCATCGAGATGCACCAGCAGGAGGTCCTTGCGCTTCAGCGCCTCGGCGAGCGGGATGACCTGGAGCGCCCGAGCGAATTCACGATGCGCGTTCAGCCACACCCCGAAACTCCCCTGCCCCGCGGCATCGGCCGCCGCCCTGCACTCCGCGCTTTTCCGATCGAGCAAAGCCTCGCGCTGCGCCGGCTGGAGCCTGATTTCCCAATCCAGCGCCATCAGCTTTTGCGTTTCCGTGGCGACCGCATTTTCTTTGAGCAAAGGGATGAGCTTTTGCAGTTCGTCGCCCGGCAGACCGTCCTTGTGCCCGAGGTATTCGATCGCTTCGAGACCGCTCCGGCCCCGATCCTGCGCCACCTGCATCAGCGCCCGCAGACCCGCCTCTTTTTCCTGCGACCCCGGCGCGTCAAACTGCAGCAGCCCGAGCAGCAACTGCCCCTCCATATTCTGCGGATCGAGCCGCTGCGCGCGGCGCGCGAACTCCATCCCCTGCTCATAATTGCGCCGCGCCGCCGACATGCGCGCCGCCAGCCGCAGCGCCGCCGCATCCGGCGCGGCCCCGCCGAGGAGACGGTTCAGCTCCTGCTCGGCTTCCGGCAGCAGGCCGACGTGGAAAAGGTCTTCCGCATAGCGTCGGCGATCCGCATCCGAGACGGCCTTCGCACCCTCGAGTTCCTTCCAAAACGGAATCGCCGCCGCCGCATTTCCCGTCGCGTTTTGCAGCCGCGCCACGGCACGGATCGCCGCGGGTTCGCCGGGCATGAGCTTGTAAGCCGCGCCCGCCTTGGCCGAAGCGTCCGGCCATTTTTCCTGCGCCGTCAGCGCCTCCGCCTGCCCCGCCAGTTGCCGCGCCCGCCAGCCTTTCGCCGCGCGATAGATGGGCTTGGATACGAACGCCAGCGCCAGCGCCGCCACGACGCAAAAAGCTCCCGCGATCAGCCATCGCTGGCGTCGCTTTTTCGCCGCAATGAGCTGCGGAGCAAGACTGGTCTCAGGGTACATTCGGGCGGGGATTCGACCGGATCATGCCGGCCTCGCAACGCGGCGCGCAGCGTAATTGCCGGGCCGCGAAATCTCAAGCGAACCCTGCGCATGGTGCGTTACTTTCCCGCGCGATTCAGGCGGCCGAGAAGGGTGATCGCCGCGAGCGAAATGGCGAGGAGCGCGGCGGCGAGGATGAGCGCTTCGCGGCGCTCGCCGGCCTCGACGGCGAAAAAAATCGCGACCGGCGCGGTGGCGGTACGGCCGGGGATATTGCCCGCGATCATGAGCGTGGCGCCGAACTCCCCGAGCGCGCGCAGAAAGCTGAGAATCGCGCCCGCGGCGATGCCCGGCCAGGCGATGGGCAGCATGATTTTCCACAGGATGCTCCACTCCGAGCGGCCAAAGACGCGCGCCGCGTCGAGCAGGCTCGGCTCGATCTGCTGAAACGCGCCGCGCGCTGTCTGGTACATGATCGGGAAGGCGACGACGAACGATGCGAGCACCGTCGCCGGCCAGGTGAAAATGATCGACCATCCGACGCGCGCGAGCACCTCGCCGAGCGGCGAGTTGCGCCCGAAGACGAGCAGCAGCGCGAGCCCGACGACGGACGGCGGCAGCGCGATGGGGAGCATGAAAAGCGCATCGAGCACCTGGCCGGCGGCACTGCGCCGGTCGAGCCGCCAGCGCGCGCAGAGGATGCCGGCGAGGAAGGTGAGCAGGGTGGCGCAGAGCGCGGTCTGGAGGGAGAGGCGGAGTGGCGTCAGGCCCATCGGCGCTGGTCAGGGCGGGGGGAGAAAGCCGTGTTTTTCAAAGACCGCACGCGCCGCCGGAGAGGTGAGGAAGGCGATGAACGCGTGGGCCGCGGCCTTTTGCTGCGAGGCCTTCGGGATGGCGCACGGATAGAGAATCGTCTGGTGCGTCTTCGGCTCGGCGGTCGCGGCGATGCGGACCTTGGTGGAGCGGTGCGCATCGGTGACATAGACCACGCCTGCGTCCGCGTCGCCGGTGCCGACATTGGTCAGGACCTGCCCGACATCGAGAAGATTGACGAGCTTCGGCGCGAGCGCGTCGGTGAGTTTGAGCGCGGCGAAAGTCTCCATCGTGTAGGTGCCCACGGCGACGGTGCGTGGCTCGCCGATGGCGATGTGCCGCACCTCGGGGTTGGCAAGATCGGCGAAGGCGTGGATCGTCGTGTTTTCCTTGGGCACGATGAGCACGAGCGTGTTCCTGGCGACATTGCGGATGGAGTCGCGGACGAGCAGATCCCTTTTTTCGAGGGCAAAGATTTCCTTCGGCGAGGCGGAGATGAAGACATCCACGGGCGCGCCGTTTTCGATCTGATGCTGGAGCGTGCCGGAGCCGGCGATGTTCAAGGTGATCGCGACATCCGCGTGGTCGCGCGCGTAGAGGGTTTTGAGTTCCGGGAGCACATCGCGGAGGCTGGTCGCGGCGGAGACGGTGAGCGGCGTCTCGGCTCCGGCGCGGAGATTCAGTGCGGCGAGGAGGGTGAGAAAGGCGGGGACGAATTTCATGGCTCCCGCCATTTTCTGCCACGACTCGGCGGCGATGGCGAGAGCGATGGTGGATGCAAAGCAGCTTGGGCTTCAGCCCGAATTCGGCCCGACTTTGGGCGGAAGCCAATATCGCTTTCTCCCGACGCCCGGCGGCGCGCGAAAACTAATTTTCCCTCCGAGCCGGGATTGTCACCGGCACAATGTCAGGGCACTGTCCGCACTTCGCTTGGGCTGCATGAAAAATTTCCACCTCACTCTCACCGGCCTGTTCTTCGCATGGCCCGCGGCGCTGGCCCTCGCGGTGGCTGCTCCGGCGCTGGTGGCGGTGACGAAGGAGCAGAAGTTCGCGAAGGAGGCGGACGATTTTTTCGCCGGGGAGATTCCGCGTTTGAAGATCGAACTTTCCGCGGAGCAGCGCGAGCGGCTGGCGAAGGACGAGCGCCATTATGTGGAGGCCACGATGACCGAGAGCACGGCGGCCGGCCCGGTGCTCTACCAGAAAGTCTCGGTGAAACTGAAAGGCTCCGCGGGCAGCTTTCAGCACATGGACGGCAAGCCCGGCCTCACCATCAATCTCGAGAAGATCAAAGGCGCGAATGACCGCTTTCACGGGATGAAGAAATTCCACCTCAACAACTGCGCGCAGGACGGCACCTACCTGAACGAACTCATCACCGGCGCGATGGCGCGCAAGGCGGGCGTGCCGGCGTCGCGCTGCTCGCACGCGTTTGTGGAATTCAACGGCCGCGACCTCGGGCTCTATGTCGTCAAGGAAGCCTTCACGCAGGATTTCCTCGCGCCCTTTTTCAAAAGCACGGACGGCGAAATCTACGACGGCGGTTTCTGCGCGGAGATCCATGAGAACATGGAAAAGGACAAGGGCGACCCCAAGGACAAGACCGCACTCAAAGAGCTGATCGCCGCCTGCCAGGAGGGCGACGCGGCAAAGCGCTGGGAGCGGCTCGGCAAGATTCTCGACATCGACAAATTCATCTCCTTCTGCGCCATGGAGGACATCCTCTGCCACTGGGACGGCTACAATTTCAACCGCAACAACTACCGCGTGTACCACGACACCGACACCGGCAAATTTTCGTTTTTCCTGCACGGGATGGATCAGATGTTTGGCGACGAAAATTTCCCCGTCATGCGCGATTTCGGCACGCTCGTCGGCGGCGCGGTCATGCACTGCCCGCAGGCCGCGCCGCTCTACAAAGCGCGCGTCGAGAGCATCTATGAAAACGTGCTGCTCACGGACGACTGGGCCGCGCGGGTCACCGCCGAAGGCCGTCGCGTGCGCGATGCCATCGCCGCGAAAGACGGCAAATGGGCGAAGGATTACGAGGGGCAGATCAATGAGGAGCGCGGCCGCGTGACGCGGCGCATCGCCGCCGTGGGCAAACAGCTCGGGGCCATTCCGAAGTCCGTGGCCTTCGATGCGAACGGCGTGCTCAAACTCACCAAAGGCTGGAGCCAGGAAGGCACCGCCGCGCAGCTCGACGAGGCCGCCAAAGACGGCCAGCCCTGCCTCCACATCCGCACCGACGGCGCGACCACCGCCTCGTGGCGGCAGACCCTGCACCTCGACGCTGGCCGCTACCGTTTCGAGGGCAAGCTCGCCATCACGAATGTCGTGGGCGTGAAAGACGCCTCCGGCGAAGGCGCGGGCCTGCGCA
>JANXSB010000265.1 GCA_025352865.1 Chthoniobacter sp.
TGAACGCCGTCATGTGCCGCACGCCCGCGGTGTCCGCTGCCGCGGCCAGTTGCTCGGCATCCGCACGGTTCATCGCGATCGGTTTTTCGCAAAGCACATGCTTCCCCGCGGCGATGGCCGCGAGCGCGATCGGCGCGTGCGCGACATTCGGCGTGGCGATGATGACGGCCTGCACGTCGTCGCGCGTCACGATTTCCGCATACTCCGTGGAAGTGACCGCGATGCCCGTCTCGCGGCTCGCGCGTTCGAGTGTCCCCGCATTCGTGTCGCACAGCGCGACCACGCGCGTGTCCGCGCAGAGCGCGAGGCCGGGGAGATGATTTTGCAGCGTGATGCCGCCGCAACCGATGATGGCAATGCCAATGGATTTCATGCGCGGGAGGAAAACCCTATTCCGCCAGCGAAGCGAGCGCGGCCTGCGCTTTCGCCGTGGCCTCCTCGGCGCGACGCGCGATTTCCTCCGTGGAAAGCATCCGCATGTGGCAGTGGCAGTAGAGAATGCTCGGCGGGGATTGGCTCATGAAAAATCGAGCGGACACTACCGCCAACCCTGCGGAGCGAAAATGCTTTGTTTGCCGCCGTGAACTGCGTTCCCACTCCCGAATGCTGAACGAATCAGTGATCAGGGCCAGGCCCGAAATGCTCCGCGCAGCGAAACAGCGTGCTCAGACTGCCGTAGCCGCGCGGAGGTGGACGTGGATTTCGAGACCGTGCGGTTGGCGGTTGCGAGCGGTGACGGTGCCGCCGCAGGATTCGACGCACGATTTCACGATGGCCAGGCCGAGGCCCGTGCCGCCGGTGGCGCGGGTGCGCGAGGGATCGACGCGGTAAAAGGCGTCGAAGATGCGCGGCAGGTCGGCTTCGGGGACGCCGGGGCCGCAGTCGGCGACGATGACCGTGATCTCCTCGCCGCGGGTTTCGGCGCTGACGGTGATCGCACCCGCGGAGGCGGCGTGCTGGATGGCGTTGCGAATGAGATTGGCGAGCGCGCGGGTGAGCAGTTCGGGCGCGGCAGAGACGCGGAGTTGCTCGGGGATGGTGATGCGCAGATCGGCGGAATCGCTGCTCTCGCGATGCGCCGCTTCGGCGACGATGGGCGCGAGCGCCATGCTTTCCAGCGGCCCGGCGGCAGCGCCGAGTTCGGCTTTGGAAAAGGACAGCAGTTCGCCGACGAGCGCGGAAATCTGCGCGGCTTTTTCCGCCGCCGCTTTGACAAACGGCACCTGCGTTTCAGTGGCGTGCTGTTCGAGGATGCCGAGCGCCATTTGCAAGCGCACGAGCGGCGAGCACAGCTCGTGGGCGATGTCGCCGAGGAAACGCTTCTGCCCGGTGACGAGGCCATCGAGCCGCGCGGCCATCTGGTCGATGGATTCCGCGAGCCCGCCGAGTTCGTCGCGCCGCCGCAGGTTCACGCGCACATCGAAGCGCCCGTCAGCGATTTGCCGCGTGGCGTGCATCATGCGCCCGATGGTGCGCGTGATCCCGCGGATGAGCGGCAGCCAGAAAAGCAGCGAGAAAACGAACACGCCCGCGACGAGCGCGAGCCACGGTTTCGGATTGAAGATGAGCCCGCCCGCACTGAGCGAAGACGAGCGCGCGACGAGCACGACGCGCATCGGATCGCCCGCCAGCATGTTGTCGAGCCGCGCGCTGGTCAGCAGCCAGTACTGCGTGGGGTCGCTCGTGCGCATGAGCGCGCGGAGCGGCGGGCGCGGCCAGCGGCGGCGCTGGTCGGAGGGCGGTGGCGTGATCGCGGGCGGTTTTGCGCCGGGAAACATCGGGCGCTCGATGATGCGCGTGCGCACTTCCTCCGGCAGGTTCGCGGTATCGCCGACGAGCGGGTTCGCGTCGTCGTCGAAAAGTCCGAAGCGGACGTGATGCGCGGTGCTGTAACGCTTCATTACCGCGCCCCACTCGTCAGGCGCGGTGCTTTCCAACTCGCCGACGATGAGAGCGCGCACGGCCTCCATGCGCTCGCGCGCACCGGTGAAGAAAAACCAGTCGAGGTTGAAGTTGAACTGCGCGTTGAAAAGCAGTGCGAAGACCGCGGCGACGATGACGAGGTTGAGGAAAAACCACACGAGGATTTTCGCATAAAGCGGCAGGCGCACGCGCGGCGGTGGTGGGCGCTCAGACATCGTCGGGATTGATGAGCATGTAGCCGACGGCGCGCACGGTGCGGATGAAATTCGGATTCTTCGGATCGTCGCCGAGCTTTTTTCGGAGCGACCAAATGTGGACGTCGATGGAGCGGTCGAGCCCGTCGTAATTCCGGTCGGCGATCGTCTCGATGAGCTGCTCGCGCGTCTTCACGCGGCCCCGCGCGCGGGCCAGCGAGGCGAGCAGTTCAAACTCCAGCGCGGTGAGCGTGAGCGGATCGCCGTGGAGAAGGGCGACGCGCGAGTTCGGATTGATGCGCAGCGGGCCGACGACGATCTCCGCTTCCACGCGATCCGCGCCCGGAGCCGCCGGACGCGCAGTACGGCGCGTGACGGCGCGCAGCCGCGCGAGCAGTTCGCGGCTGGAAAAAGTCTTCGGCAGATAATCGTCCGCGCCCATTTCGAGACCGACGATGCGATCCGTCTCCTCGCCGCGCGACGTGAGCATGAGGATCGGCACGTCGGATTTTCCGCGCACGCGTTTCAGCACCTCAAAGCCGTCCATGCCCGGCATGTTCACGTCGAGAATCACGGCGCAGAATTTTTCCGCCAGCGCGCGGTCCGCGCCCGCCGGGCCGTTGTGCTCGGCGAGGACTTCGTAGCCGAGCGGATCGAGGTAGGCCTTGATGAGCGCGCAGAGTTCGCGGTCGTCGTCGATCACGAGCACGCGCGTGGCGGCGGAGTGCGCGCTGGGAGTGGGCGAGGGCGGGATCACGGTGCGTTTAGGTAGAGTACCACGGGAAAAACGGAATTACGGAATTTTGCCAAATGACGGAATGGTTTTAGGGACGCCGCCAATCCAATTCCGTAATTCCGTCTCAAAAAACGGCACTCACGCACTTAACGGACTCTTAACAATTTTCCGCGCCGCATCCAACGGGCGCTTAACAATGACGGTGTTCATTCATTCTCAACCGCACGGCCCATCGTGGCCGAACAACAACCAACAACGCAGCAAAACCTAACATGAAAACGAAACCGACCATCCTCCTCTCAGCGCTCGCGCTGGCAGCATCCACCATCCTCGCCGTCGCCCAGGCTCCCGCGGCCCCTGCCCCCGCGGCTCCGCCCGCAGACGCCGGCGCAAACAACCCCGGCGGCGGCCGCCGCGGCGGCCCCGGTGGCCCCGGCGGCGGCAACATGCAGGACTTCATGCAGCGCATGAATGACCGGCTGAAAGCCTCCCTCAAAGTCACCGATGAAGAATGGACCGTCCTCAAGCCGCTCGTCGAAAAAGTGCAGACCGCGCAGCGCGAGGCCGGGGCCGGTCGCGGCTTTGGCGGCGGTCGCGGACCCGGCGGTCCTGGCGGCGGCACCGACGCGAATGCCCCTGCCGACACCCGTCCCGGTGCCGCGGAGAGCGCCGCCCTGCGCACCGCGATCGACACCGACGGCACGAGCGCCGACGACATCAAAGCGAAGCTCGCCGCCGTGCGCGCTATGCGCAAAAAGGGCGCGGCCGATCTCGCCGTCGCGCGTGAGGATTTGAAAAAGGTCGTGACCGTGCGGCAGGAAGCCGTGCTCGTCTCGATGGGCATGCTCGAATAGCCCTCCGCGCGTGACCGAGAGCCTCCTCACCTCAACGTCCGAACCGCGCCAGGATCTCCTCGCGTCCATGGTCGAGCGCCAACAGCTCTCCGCCATGGACGCCGAGGTGCTGGCCGGCAGCGCCGTGCCCACGGACTCGGAGGAGGCGGTGCTGCAATGGCTCGCCGGAGAATACGGCCTCGGCTACACGCCGCTCGACAAAATCGAGCCCGACCGCGGACTGCTCGCGCGCTTTCCCGCGCGCATTTTGCTGAAAGAGGAGCTGCTCCCGCTGCGGGAAAAGGACGGCGTCATCGAGGTCGCGGTCAGCCGGCTCTTTGCCACGCCGGGCCTCGACAGCCTGCGCGCGATCACGAACCTCAAACTCTCGCCGATCCTCGCGCCGAGCGAAGCGCTCCAGCGCGAGATCAAGAAGCATCTCGGCGTCGGCGCGGACACGCTGAACCTCCTCGAACAGGAGGACTTTTTCCAAGTCGTCGCCGACGATCACCAGGACGACGGCGACCTCGACAAAGCGGCCGAAGACGCGTCGATCATCCGCTTCGTCAACCAGATCCTCGGCGACGCGATTTCGCAGCGCGCATCCGATATTCACGTCGAGCCGTTCGAGCACGAGTTGCGCATCCGCTACCGCATCGACGGGCTTTTGCAGGAAGTCCCGGTGCCCGCGCAGATCAAGCGCTTCCAGCCGGCCATCGTCTCGCGCATCAAAATCCTGAGCAACCTGAACATCGCCGAAAAGCGCGTGCCGCAGGACGGGCGGATTAAGATTCGCGTGAAAGCGAGCGAGGTGGACATCCGCGTGTCGGTCATCCCGATGCTGCACGGCGAGGCCGTGGTGCTGCGTCTGCTGCGGCAGGATTCGAGCATGATCGGCCTGAGCGGCATCGGCATGGCCCCGCGCGAGCGCGAGCTGTTCGACCGCGTGCTCGAAATGCCGCATGGCATCGCGCTCGTCACCGGCCCGACCGGCAGCGGAAAAACGACGACGCTTTATTCCGCGCTGCACCAGATCAACGACGAGGTACGCAAGATCATCACTATCGAAGACCCGGTCGAATATCAGCTCAAGGGCATCAACCAAATCCAGGTCAACGACAAGGCCGGGCTCACGTTTTCGCGCGGGCTGCGGGCGATTCTGCGGCACGACCCCGATGTCGTGCTCATCGGCGAAATTCGCGATCAGGAAACTGCGCAGATTGCGGTGCAGGCGTCGCTCACCGGCCACATGGTTTTCTCCACGCTGCACACGAACGATGCGCCCGGCGCGCTCACGCGGCTCGTGGATATGGGCGTGGAGCCGTATCTCGTCGCGTCGTCGCTGGAGGCGGTCATCGCGCAGCGGCTCGTGCGCGTGCTGTGCGAGGACTGCAAAGCGGAGGACACGACCTCGCGCACCATCGCGCTCGGCCTGCGCGTGGAGTCCCTGCGCGGCGTGAAAATTTTCCGCGCGGTCGGCTGCAAAAACTGCCGCATGACCGGCTATACTGGACGCCGCGCGATCTTCGAGCTGATGACGATGAGCGGCGCGATCCGCGAGATTTTGCTGCGCGGCGGATCGAGCGTCGAAATCAAGGACGCCGCGAAACGCGAGGGCATGAAACTGCTCATCGAGGACGGCTGGCGGCTCGTCCGCGCCGGCGTGACCACCCCCGCGGAAGTGCTCCGCGTTTCCAAAGACGAAGGCACCGACGGCTTCGCCGTGAGCGCATAACGCCATGCCCGTCTTCGCATACAAAGCCATGCAGGCCAACGGTGCCGCCACCGAGGGCAGCATCGAAGCCGGTGGTCGTCAGGACGCCGCGCGCACGCTCGAAGCGCGCGGCCTCACGCCCGTGCGCCTGACCGAGACGGGCACCGCGCTGACGACCAGCGCGCGCGCGGTGAAAGCGCCCGCGGTGACGAAAGGACGCGCGTTATTCCAGTCGAAACACGTCAGCTTCGATGCGCTCGAAGATTTCACGCGTTCGCTCTCCAGCCTGCTCGCCGCGAACGTCCCGCTCAGCCGCGCGCTGACCATTCTCTACAAAGAATCGTCGAACCCCGTAGCATCCGCGAAGTGGAAGGAGCTGCACGATTTCGTCATCGACGGCGTGCCGCTGGCCGAGGCGATGAACCGCTCGCCGGAAGTCTTCCCGCGCGTCTATGTTGCGATGGTCGAGGCGGGCGAGGCGGGCGGCTTTCTCGATGTCGTGCTCGCGCAGATCGCGGACTTCCAGGCGCGGGAGAAGGAAATGCGCGCGAAGGTGATTTCCGCGATGATGTATCCGGCGGTGCTGCTCTGCCTCGCGACCGCGGTGCTCATCTTCCTGATGGTCTTTTTCATCCCGCGTTTCCAGACGCTCTTCGCCGGCTTCGACGCCGCGCTGCCCATGCTCACGCAGGTCATCGTCGGCATCAGCGACGCCATGCGAAACTACGGCCTCTACATGCTCGCGGGCGTGGTGGCGGCGGTCTGGTACGGCCGCACCTGGTTCAAAAAGGAAAGCAGCCGCCGGCTCTGGGAGGCGTGGTTGATGCGCACGCCGGTCATCGGCCCGCTCGCGGCGAAGATCGCGATGGCGCGGTTCTGCCGGATGCTCGGCACGCTGCTCGGGGCGGGCGTTTCGCTCATCAGCGCGCTGTCCGTTTCGCGCCGCTCGCTGGGCTACCAGACGCTCGTCGATCTCGTCACCGACTCCACGGAGCGCGTGAAAAAAGGCGAGGCGCTCGGCGCGAGCCTGGCGGATTGCCGCGCGCTTTTCGGCGGCTCGACGCTGGAAATGATCGCGGTCGCGGAAGAAAGCGGACGGCTGGATCAAGAGCTGGTGCGGCTCGCGGGCGTGACCGAGATCACGCTCGACCGCCAGCTCAAGACCGCCGTCGCACTCGCCGAGCCGCTCATGCTCTTTGTCATCGCCGGACTCATCGGCACGATTTTCATCGGCATGGTCCTCCCGATTTTCACCATCCAAGACTACATCAAATGAAAACCAAAAATCCCAACGCCCAACGTAATAACCTGCGCCGCGCCGCCTTTACCCTTGTGGAAATGCTGCTCGTGCTCGTCATCCTCGCGGTACTCGCCGCAATCGTAATTCCGAAATTTGCGGGCCGCAGTCAGGACGCGAAAATATCCGCAGCCAAGGCGGACATTTCCAATTTCAGCGTCGCGCTCGATGCCTTCGAGGTGGACAACGGTTTCTACCCGCAGGGCAGCGCGGGACTCACCGCGCTTATCGAACAACCGAATAATCTGCAATCGTGGAAAGGTCCGTATCTCAACAAGGTGCCGCTCGATCCGTGGGGAAACGCCTACATTTACACCTATCCAGGTAAGGCCAATCCGAAGCATTTCGACCTCAGTTCGCTGGGCGTGGACGGCCAGGCGGGCACGGATGACGACATCACGAATTGGGATGCGAAGAAGTAATCCAACGCGGATTCCGCCGGGCTTCACGCTCGTCGAACTCGTCGTCGTGATGGCGCTTCTCGCCATCGTGGCCGCGCTTTCCGCGCCGGCGATGTCGCGCTCGATCCGTGCGCGCAACATCAACGGCGAGGCCGCGCGCTTCGTCGCGGCGACGGAGTACGCACGCGATGAAGCGGTGTCGCAGGGCGTGCCGATGACCGTGTGGATCGATTCCGCGACGCAGCGCTTCGGCGTCGAGCCGCGAGCGGGTTTTGAGGGCGTCGAGTCGCGCAACCGCGAGTTTGCGGTGAATGCGGACATTCATTTTGAAATGGACAGCAAAGCGGCGGGCATCGTGCAGGCGGTTGAGTTTGCACCGGACGGCGTGCCGGGCACGACGAGCGTGGAAACGGTGCGGCTGGTGGATCGGTTTGAGTCGGAGGTCATCGTCGTGCGGACGAAGGATGGCTGGGGTTACGAAATCCAGAAGGAGGGGAAATGAATCGGCGCTCCGCTTTCACCTTCGTCGAAGTGCTCGCGGCGATGGCGCTCCTTGGGATTCTGATTCCGGTGCTCGTCTCGGCGCTGCACCTGTCGAGCGGGGTTGGCGAGGCGGCGGAGCGTTTGACGATCGCGGCGCAGCTCGGCGAAAACCGGCTCAGCGAACTGACGCTCGGCGATGCGTGGAGTTCGGCGCAGAGCGGTGGCGATTTCGGCACGGACTTTCCGGGCTACCGCTGGGAGCTGAAAAAAACCGACTGGCAGACCGGCGCGATGACCGAGCTGGTGATGGACGTTTTTTTCATCGTGCAAGGACGCGAGCAGGACGTGCGGCTGAGCACGCTGGTGAATGAATCGCTTTCGACGGCAACGCAATGAACCGCCGCGCTTTCACCCTCATCGAACTCGTGCTCGCCATGGCCGCGTGCGCGATTCTTCTCGCGGCGATCTACGGATTTTTCTCCACCGCTGTGCATCTGCGCAACGACCTGATGGAGCGCACCCGCGACGCTCGCGTGCGCGCCCATGCGGCGGGTGTGCTCCGCAATGATCTGCGCAACGCCATCGTCTCCGGCGGCACGCTGGCCGCGGTGCTTGAAGGCTCGCAGCAAAATTCCGGCGGGAGTTTTCCGGGCTATTTGAAATTCACCACCACGACTGCGCCGGATGCGGACGAGATGCCGAATCCCGACGTGCAGCAGGTCGAGTATTACATCGTCACCGACCGGGAGGCGGCGGACCAGAAAGCGGGCATGCTTGTCCGAGCGCACACGCGCAATCTGCTCGCCACGACGACCGAGGTGGCGACTGAAGAACCTTTGCTGGCGGGCATCGAGTCGATGGAGGTGTCGTTTTACGACGGCACGGGCTGGCAGGATTCGTGGTCATTCACCGCCAGCAGCGCAACGAGCAGTACGACGGCCAGCACAACAAGCAGCACGAGTGGCAGCAGCACGCTACCCGAGGCCGTGCGCGTGCGGCTGCACCCGGCGCGAAAAGCGGGGGAGAATTTCGTGCCCGCGCCGATCGAAGTGCTCGTGCCGTGGACGGTCGAAGAGGCGGTGCAGCCGACGACGGCGACGACAGGAGCAACGCCATGATGAAGCTCCTTCACAATCCAGCGGTGCGCGGCTCGGTGCTCATCGTGGTGCTGTGGGCGTCGGTGGGGCTGGTGAGCATCGCGCTGCTGCTCGGGCACTCGATGATGATGTCGCACCGCGGCGCGGACAATGATCTCGCGGGACGGCAGGCGGACCAGGCGATCGAGGGCGCGGTGCGTTATGCGGAATCGCTGCTCGTGAGTCCGACGACGCCGGGCGTGCTGCCGGATGTGACGAGCTATCAGGGCGAGGCGGTGGCGGTGGGCGAGGCGCAGTTCTGGTTTTTCGGGACGCCGGCGGACACGACGGCGGGGACGAAGGGCGAGTACGGACTGATTGATGAGGCGTCGAGGCTGAACCTCAACACGGCGACGCTCGCGATGCTCAAGCTGCTGCCGGGGATGACGGATGATTTCGCGCAGGCAATCATCGATTGGCGCACGCCAGGCGCGAGCACTTCGGCAGCGGGATCGGTGTACGCGCAGAAAAAGCCGCCGTACTCCGCGAAGGGCGCACCTTTCGAGTCGATCGAAGAGCTGGCACTGGTCGATGGCGCGACGCGTGAGATGCTTTTCGGCGAGGACGCAAACCTCAACGGCGCGCTCGATCCGAACGAGGACGACGGCGGGAAGAATCTTCCCGCGGATAACAGCGACGGAAAACTCGATGCGGGGATTCTCGCCTACGTGACCGTTTTCAGCCGCGAGCCGAACAAGCAAAGCGACGGCACCGCGCGAATCAACATCTCGCAGCCGGGGCCGAACGATGCTTTGGAAAAACTGCTCACCGACAAATTGGGCGCGAGCCGCGCGGCGGAAATCCAGGCCCGGCTCGGGCCCGGCGGCGCTGTTCGCAGCACGCTCGAACTGTACGTGCGCAGCGGGATGAAGGCGGATGAGTTTGGCAAGATCGTGGACGCGCTGACCACGAAGACGGGTGACTATCTCACCGGCCTCATCAATGCGAACACGGCGGGTGCGGCGGTGCTGGCGTGCGTGCCTGGCATCGGCACGGACAAGGCGGCGACGCTCATCACCGCGCGGCAGAGCCACACGACGAAGGACACGAACATCGCGTGGGTCGCGGACGCGCTCGGCGCGCAGGGCTCGGCGCAGGCCGGGCCGTATCTCACGGGGCAAAGCTGGCAGGCGGGCGCGGACGTGGCGGCGGTCGGGCGGAACGGGCGCGGCTACCGGCGGACGAAATTTGTGATTGATACGAGCACGGGCACGCCGCGGATCATTTACCGGCGGAATCTCGCGCCGCTCGGCTGGGCGCTGGGCAGCAACGTGCGGCAGAGTTTCGCGATGCAGAAAGGGGCGAAATGAAACTCGATCTCGCCGAATTGCAGAAGCGTTTCCAGGTGCGCGCGGCGCTCGCGATCACGATCGAGTCCGGTCGCGTGGCTGTGGATCACGTCCGCCGCGACGCGCACACGAGCCGCGTGCTGCATTCGTTCATGCTGCCGATCGGCGCGGAGGCGGTCCTCGCCGATCCCGAGCGCGTGGGGCAGCGGCTGGCTGCGGAGCTTGATTCCGCGGGCATCCGCGAGCGGCGCTGTGTGGTTTGCATCCCGGCGGGCTGGGCGATGACGACTTCCGCGGAGGTCCCCGGCATTGCGGCGGACGACCTGCGCGGCTTTCTCGAACTGCGCGCCGAGCGCGAGTTTCCGGTGCCGGTCGCCGACCTGCGGCTGGCGTCGTGCGCCTACGTTTTGCCGGATGGAAAAGAGTGCGCCACGCTCGCGGCGGTGCCCGCGAAACGGATGGACGCCATCGAGCGCATGCTCGCGGCGGCGGAGTGCCGCGCGGTGTCCGTCTCGCTCGGGCTCGATGCGTGTCTGCCGCAGGGCGTCGTGCCGGCGGCGCTGCATTTTCTCGCGAATGGAAATCACATCGACGTGGTGATCGCAGCGGGAGGCGGCATCGCCGCGGTGCGGACACTGCCCGCTCCCGCGAGCGCGGAGACGGTGGCTTTCGATGCGATGGGTTTTTCCCGCGAAGTCCGCATCACGCTGGGCCGGCTGCCCGAGGCGCTGCGGCAGCAGGTGCGTGAGGCGCGCTTTGGCGGCACGCCCGTTTCGGCGGAAAATCTCTGCCAGGAAATGCGTCCGCATCTCAGCCGCATGGGAATCGAGAGCCGGCTGGAAGCGCCCGCCGGCACAGCATCCGCGGCCCATCCGGCGGCGGCGATCGAGGCGGCGGGGCAGCACCTCGCGCAGCAGCCGGTGGCGTTTGAATTTCTCCCGCCGCAGGTCAACCGCTGGCTGTTGATGACGCGGCAGTTTGACGACCGCCGGCGGCGCTGGCTCGCTGGCGCGGTCGTGGCGGCGCTCGTGCTGCCCGTGCTCACTTTCATCGTCCGCGCGCACATGGAGAGCAGCCTGAATGCGGAGTGGAGCGGCATGCAGGGGAAGGTCGTGGATCTCGACAAACTGCAGCAGCGCATCCGGCTTTTCCGCGGATGGTTCGATCCGTCGGCGCAGAGCGTGCAGATCATGGAGACGCTCGACGCGGCCTTTCCCGAGCAGGGCGATGTGTGGGCAAAGAGCGTGCAGATCACGGACGGCGCGAAGGTCGTATGCACGGGATTCGCGAGGAACCACGCGGCGCTGCTCGGCTTTCTCAACGGTCTGCGCAAGCATCCGGAAATCTCCGATGTGCGGCTCCAGCAGGAGCGTGGCGACACGCAGGTGCAGTTTTCCATCACCTACAAATGGGGGCCAAATGATGTCCGCTAAACGCCGCGAAACGCTTTTGAAAATCGCCGTCGGCGCAGTCGTCGGGCTCTTCCTGCTCGACCGCATGGTGCTCTCGCCAGCCTTCGCGGGCTGGAAGGCGCAGAGCGTGCGGCTCGCCGCGCTCCAGCAGAAAGTGAAGAACGGACGGCAGCTCACGGAGCGCGAGAAATCGCTGCGCGCGCGATGGGACGAGATGCAGCGCGCGAATCTGCCGGCGGACATGTCGTCCGCGGAGAATGATGTGTACAAGGCGCTGGCGCGCTGGACGAGCGAGAGCCGGGTGAGTTTCACGAGCCTCACGCCGCAATGGCGCAATCACGACGAGGGCTACGAGACATTCGAGTGCCGCGCGACGGCTGTGGGCGAGCAGGCGGCGCTGGCACGGCTCGTCTATGAAATCGAAACCGATCCGCTGCCCGCGCGCATCGAGGAATGCGAGATGACCGCGCGCGACGCGCAGGGCAGGCAGCTCAGCCTCGCGCTGCGCTTCAGCTTCGTGCGGATCGAGGAGCAGGGGAGGGCCGCGCGATGAAAACCGCTGTTCATTTTCTCGCCGCGCTCGCCCTGCTGCTCGCGGGAAACGCGGGCGCGCAGGCCGCGGAGAAAGTCGCGGGCTTCGATGCCTTTCGCCTCATGCGGACGAAGAACATGTTTGATCCGAACCGCCGACCGGCCCGCACGGAGACAGCATCCGCGCCGCGTCCGGCCCAGGTGCGGGAGAATAAATCGAGCTCGCTCACGCTCACCGGCACGATGGTCACCGAGGGGAAAACGCTCGCGTTTTTCGCCGGCACGCGCGCGGACTACAGCAAGGTGCTGTCCGTCGGCGGCACAATCGCCGACTGCAAAATCACCGCGATCAAAACGACGGAGGTGGAGATGGAGCGCGGTGGAAAACCCGGCACGCTCGCGATCGGGCATCAGCTCCAGATCGATGGCGCGCCGTCCGATGTCCCCGCCGAGGTACCTGCTCCCGCATCAGCTTCGGGCGACAACGCCGCGCCCCCGGCTGATCCCTCCGCGCCCGCTGGCCCGACGGCCGGCCCCCCAGCTTCCAATGACAAAAACGATGTGCTCCGCCGCATGATGGAGCGCCGCGAAAAAGAAATGAACAAATGAAAACCACCCGCCCGAACACCACGCTCCGCCTCGTCCTCGCCGCCGCCCTGCTCCTGCCCTGCCTTGCAAACGCGCAGGGACAAAACCGGCGCGGCAACCGCACCGGGCCGCCGTCCGCCACGCCCGCACCTTTGCGCGTGCCCGCGCAGATCACGCCCGATGTCGCGCTGCCGGAACTCGACCCCGCGCTTTCCCAAAAGGAACTCACGCCCATCCGCGCGGAAATCGTACCAGCCGCGCCAGCCGCGCCCGTCGCACCGGTAGCCAAACCGGTCGTCGCGAAAGGCACCATCATGCTGAACTTCCAAGGCGCTTCGCTGACCGACGTGCTGAATTATCTGAGCGAGGCGGCGGGCTTCGTCATCGTGCAGGAAGCGCCGGTCACGGGCACGGTGAATGTGGTCAGCCGCCAGCCGATCACCGCCGAGGACGCCGTCGATCTGCTCAACTCCGTGCTCATCGAAAAAGGCTACGTCGCCATCCGCAACGGGCGCATTTTGAAAATCGTGAAGCGCGACGGCGCGCAAAAGCGCGAGCTGCCGGTGCATACGGGCAGCGACCCGGAGCTGATCCCGCGCAAGGACGAGATGGTCACGCAAATCCTGCCGCTGCGTTTTGGCGAAGCGGCGAAGCTCGTGGAAAACCTGCGCCCGCTGCTCGCGGACAACGCGACGATCAGTTCGAACGAAAGCAGCAACTCGATCCTGCTCACTGACACGCAGACGAACATCCGGCGCATCGCGGAAATCATCCGCGCGATTGATACCTCGGTCGCCAGCATTTCCACGCTGCACGTCTATCCGCTGAAGTATGCCAACGCAAAGGCGCTCGCCACGGTCGTCACGGAACTCTTTGCATCGAATACGGCTGGCGGAAATGGCGGTGGCGGCCGCGGGCGCGGTGGAAACGGCGGCGGCGGATTTGGCGGCGGGTTCCCCGGCTTTGGCGGACCCGGCGGAGGGCAGCAGCCGACCACGGCGACGAGCGAGGCGCGGCAGGCAAACTCACGCGTCATCGCTGTCGCCGACGACCAGAGCAATTCGCTTATCGTCAGTGCGCCGGAGGAGGTCATTCCGAACATCACGGAGGTCGTGAACAAGATCGACACGAACATCAACGACGTCACCGACACCCGCATTTTCAAGCTGCAGCACGCCGATGCCATCGAGACCGCGGAGATCATCACCAGCCTCTACGGCGACAACACCGCGCAGACGCAGAATTCGCAAAACAACCAGCGCGGACAGGGACGGCAGGGCGGCGGCTTCGGCGGCTTCAATCCCTTTGGCCAGCAGCAGCAGTCCACGAGCGCGAACCAAAGCGACCGCGCGCTGCTCCAGGCGAAGGTCGTGGCTGTCGGCGACGGACGCACCAATTCGCTCATCGTCACCGCCGCGCCGGACACCATGACGCAGATCGCGGAAACCGTGGGACGCCTCGATGCGAGCGACGCGAAAAAGCAGCACATCTACGTCCACTCGCTCCAGCACGCCGATGCCGACAGCGTGGCCGACGTGCTCCGCGGAATGCTCGGCCAGCAGACGAGCACGAACTCCGCGCAGTCCGGCTCCAGCCGCCTCAACCAGCGCAGCAACACCGGCGCGACCATCGACACCACCGGCGCGACCAGCAACCTCAGCGGTTCCAGCGGCAGCAACAGCCGCAGCGGCCGCTAACCCCCACCCACTTCCATGAACCCAAGATTCTTTTCCACCGCCCTGCTTCTCGCCGCGCTGCTCCCCGCTGCGCCGCTCCACGCCCAGCAGAATGCGCGGCCCGGCGGCAATGCCCGCGGCACCACCGGCACCACCACGCGTGGCGGTGGTGGTGGCGGCGGACTCGGCGGCGGCAATTCGGGCGGACGCAGCAGCAGCGGCGGCTCGCAGCAGTACCGCCGCAATACCGAACTCGGCGACGCCATCATCACCATTGATGCGGAAACCCGCTCGCTCGTCATCGTCACCGACGAGGACACGCATCGCGAAATGGTCGGCGTCATCAAAACCCTCGACCAGCCGAAGCCGCAGGTGCTCATCAAAGTCGTCTTCCTCGAAGTCACGTACAACAAGGGTCTCGATCTCGGCGTCGAGGGCAGCTACACCTTCAACCTCAAGAATCCCATCGCGGCGAAGACCGGATCGAGCACGACGACGAACGCGACCACCGGCACGATTCCCGGCGGCACCACCGCCACCAATTCCACCCTCACCACGCCGCTCAACACCCTCGCCAACATCGGCCAGACGGCGACCCTGCAAAACCTCTACGGCCTTTCCGCCCTGACCCAGGGCAGCTTCGTCCGCCTCGCCAGCGACGACTGGTCCGCCACCCTCCACGCGCTCGCCTCGAAGGGAAAACTCGAAGTCCTTTCACGTCCCTCGATCATGGCGCGCAACAACCAGGAAGCCGTCATCGTCGTCGGCTCCGAGGTGCCCTTCATCACCGCGAGCAGCCTCACCTCCACCGGCCAGACGAATAACACGATCCGCTATGACAACGTCGGCATCATTCTCCGCGTCACGCCTTTCATCACCTCGGAGGGCACCGTCGAAATGATCGTCGCCCCGGAAATTTCCAACCTCACCGACCAGACCGTGCCCATCGGCAACAACACCAGCGCGCCCGTCATCGCGAAGCGCTCGGCGGAAACCGTCGTCGTCGTTCCGAACTCACACACGGTCGTCATCGGCGGGCTCATGCAGACGCAGAAAACCTCGTCCGTTCAGAAAATTCCGCTCCTCGGTGACATCCCCTACCTCGGCGCGGCCTTCCGGCGGACCATCTCCAGCGACACGAAAACCGAACTCCTGATTTTTCTCACGCCCTTCATCGTCAACGACGCCGCGGGTCTCACACGGGCCACCACCGATGAGCTGGGCCGCACCGAGCTGGTGGACAGCTCCTACACCCAAAAGGAACTGGACAAGTACCTCGAGTCGCTGCCTGCGCGAAAGGCCGACGATGACAACGCGCTCCGGACGAGCGTGTCCGTCAAATCAGTCACCTCCACCGCGCCGAAAAAAGCCGCGCCGAAAGCGGTCGAACCGGAGACATCGGCTCCGGTCAAAACCAAACCCACTCCGTCGCCAAGGTCGGGGAATCATTAGCGGTTCAGAAAAAAACGGGAGTGTGACCAAGCTCCCTATGCCCGGCCTGCCGCGGGTTGCGCGCGACCTTTGCAATGGAATGACGAACTGATAGGCAATCCGCCGTGTCGAACGAACCTTCCAAATCCGCGGCGAATCCCCGCGCGCCGCGCCGCGCCGCATGAGCCAGCAACAGTCCGCTCCGCTGCCGGGCGCTGCCGCGGAAACGTCTGGCGCACCTGACGGGCAAAAGCTCCAGAGCCAGCTCGCCTCCTTGGCGGAGACGGGCGTGAACGCTGCGCCGGTCGGCGAATTGCGCCCGCTCCTCGAGTTTGTGCGCGCGCTGCTCAATGCCCGCGCGGTCGCGCTGCTGCCGGTGCGTGAAGCGCCGGGTCTCGCGAGTTGCGTGGTGACCACGCGCGGCGTGCAGGCCAGCGCGCTCGCGCAACTCGCGGTCACGCTGGAGCCGGGTCGAGTGGCGGCGCAGCCCGCACCGGCGCTCGGGGCCGATGGCTACACGCTCGCCGTGCCGGTGGTGCGGGAAAACGAGGCGCTCTACTGGCTCCTCGCGCAGCTCACGGTGCCGAATCCGCGCGACCTCCAGGCGATGCTCGTGCTGCTTCAGGCGCTCTCTGGTTTCATCCTTTACCGCGAGCAGCGGCGCGCGACGCAGGAGGTGCATTGGGCACTCGAACGCACCTCCGGCGTGCTGGAGATTTTTCGGCGCGCGGGGAGTGAAATGGATTTTGAAAAAGCCTGCCGCATCGCCGTCGATGACCTGCGCGACTACCTCGGCTGCAGCCGCGTTTTCCTCGGGACGAAGCGCGGCGCGGGCGTGCAGGTGCGCGCCATTTCCGGCATCGCGCGGATCGATGCGAAAAGCACCAGCCATGCGGCGTTCGAGGCGGCGATGAGCGAGGCGCTGCTCGCCGGGCGGCGGATTGATTTTCACGCCGACACCGCGCGCACGGCGGAGACCGTGGCGCACGAAATCCTCCAGCGCGAAACCGACGCGGCGCAGCTCACGACCGTGCCGTTTCTCCGCCAGCGCGGCGCGGTGCTGCTCGACTGGAGCGCGCCGCCGGACACGGGCACCGAGTCGCTCCTCGATGCGACCGCGCTTTTTCTCCCCGCGCTTTTCGATCTGCTCGAACGCGCGCGTCCAAACGCCGCCGTCTTCGCCAGCCAGCGCGTGTGGACAAAACTCAGCAGCCGTCGCCGACAGGTTGTCGTCGCGGCGGTGGTCGCGCTCGGCGTGCTGCTCGCGTGGCCGTTTCACTACTCGATCAAGGCGGACTGCCGCCTCGCGCCGACGGTGAAGCGTGTGATTGCCGCGCCGTTTCAGGGGCAGTTGAAAAAGAGTTTCGTGCTACCGGGCGACCATGTGACCGAGGGACAGCCGCTGGCGGAGATGGACAATCGCGAGCTGAAACTGAAGGAGGCCGAACTCACCGCCGCGCGGGAAAAGGCGCTGAAGCAGCGCGACAAGGCGCTCACGACCGAGAGCGATGAGGGCGGTTTCGCCGCGGCGCAGGTTGCGAATTTCGAGGCGCAAAGTGTGGGGCGCGAACTGGAGCTGGTGCAGCGGAAAATCGCCATGCTCGCGTTGCAAGCGCCGCTCGCGGGCGTGGTGGTGTCGGGTGATTTGCGGCGCTCGGAAGGACTGCCGGTGCAGCAGGGGCAGGTGTTTTTCGAGGTCGCGCCGCTCGACCGGATGATCGTGGAAATCGACGTGCCGGATCGCGAGATCAGCCGCGTGCGCGCGGGGCAGGCGATGCGCTTTCGCCTCGATGCCTTCAGCGGCGAGCGGTGGAGCAGCGCGCTCGACAAGCTGCATCCGCAAAGCGAGCAGCGCGACGGGCGCAATGTCTTTGTCTGCGAGGCCGGCATCGCGAATGAAAACCGCGCGCTCGACCTGCGCCCCGGCATGCACGGGCGCGCGGTGATCGAAGGCGACCGCCGGCCGCTCATCTGGATTCTCACCCACCGCCTGTGGGACTTCATCGTCTCGTCGGTCTTTTGGTAAATGGGCGAGCGCGATGAGAACCGTTCGGTGCGCGAGGCGGAGATGCTGCGCCCGCGGCTGCGCGACGGGCTGCGTTTTTCCATCCAGGAAAGCGGCGGACGGCGCGCGTGCGTGATCGAGGATCACCATGCCTCGCGTTTCCATCGCGTGGGCCTCGCGGAGTACCGCTTTTTCCGCGCGCTCGACGGCACGCAGTCCATGGCCTCGATCCTCGCACGGCTCGCGCGCGATGGCGACGGCGAATCCTTCACCGAGGCGGAGGCGCTGCAGATGGTTCGCTGGCTGAAAGACCAGCATCTGCTCGCGGTCGAGAGCACGCGCAGCGGCGGCGAGCGCGAGCAGACCGAGCGCGCGCTGCACTCGGCGATGACGTGGCTGAATCCGCTCATGCTCAAGCTCCCGCTTGCGCGGCCCGACCGCTTTTTCACCGCCGTGGAACCGGCGCTGCGCTGGGCGCTCGGCGGCTTCGGTTTTGCCGTCTGGCTCGCGGTCATCCTCACCGGCGCGACGCATGTGGGCATGGACTGGCGGCATTTTTCCGGCGGCTTCGGCGGCATCCTTTCGCGCGACAACTGGCTGTGGCTTTTCGTCGTTTGGGCGGGGTTGAAAATCGCGCACGAGTTTGCGCACGGCCTTTTCTGCAAGCACTACGGCGCGGCGGTGCGCGAGGTCGGCGTGATCTTTGTGCTCTTCGTGCCGATGGGCTATGTCGATGCCACGGCGAGCCTCGGGCTGGCGTCGCGCTGGCGGCGCATGATGGTCGCGTGCGCGGGGCTCTACATGGAATTTTTTCTCGCGGCCATCGCCGCCGTGGTCTGGTCGCGCACCGCGCCCGGCACGCTGCACACCGTCGCGCACAACGCCGT
>JANXSB010000316.1 GCA_025352865.1 Chthoniobacter sp.
CCTTCTTTGATTTTCACCTCGTTGCCGGTTTCTGCAACCGCCTCATTTACGGCACCGATTAGCATTTCAAATTGTTGCTTGCCCATTGACTCGCCGACCTCTCTCGCTTTTTGGCGTAAAATATCCCAGGTGGCCCCTTTCCCGGCGCTCGTATCAATCGTGGCTGTCGCAACGTGCTTTTGAACTACTAGCGGTCGAATTTCGCGGTCATCGCGTTGGAAATCCGAATCTTTACCCTCAACGATCGGTTGAACCGGGGGATGAATCTCTTTTGGAAAGATTTCATGCATCGCGCCAAACATCTGCTTGTGAAATTCGTCATCCAAAATCTTTTGAGCTTTTGGAAATCTAGGAAGCATGGGCGTTTACAGGAAATGATTGTAGGCACCATAGATTTTCATTTCAACCGCAGACTGTGGTTGACGCTTTCCGCTCCCCAAGTGAGGACTTGGCCTCCGTGCGGGCAAAGGAGCCACGGTGTAGAAATCCGGCGGTCGCTGAGTAACCCGAAAACGTAACCATGTTGCGAAAAATGGGAGTTTTCGGGAGGACTCGGGAAGACATCGCATCGCCTGTAAAGCAAGCTCCCATCAGCCTCGGATGACTGCGGACGATTTGGGAGGATTCCGGCGAAAAACGCCCCGTAAAAATTAGAAAACCGCTGCTCTATCCGGCTGAGCTACGGGCGCAAAAACTGGCGGACAAGAACGGATGTATCTCGCGCTTCGAGCGGCGCGGGGCAAGCAAATCAAACGACGTGCTGACGGACGAACGCGGCCGGTCCCGGTGAGGGCGCGATTGCCCGCGGGGCGGGACGCCGGCGAGTCACGGGGTCAGGCGATCAGCCGCGCGACGAGGAACGCGATGCCCGCCGCGAGTCCGCCCACGAGCATCGTCTGCACCGCGCTGCGTCCGGGACGCGAGCCGCTGAAGCGACCCTTGATGAAGCCGAAGACGAGCAGCGCGAGCAGCGTGAAGACCACCGACCAGCGCAGCGCCTGCGCGATGCCCGTGCTGAAAAAATACGGCAGCAGGGGCACCATCCCGCCGACGATGTAGGCGAGCGCGATATTCCGCGCGCTCGCCAGCGCGCGATGCGGCTCCGGTTTTTCCAAGCCCAACTCGAAGCGCATCATAAAATCCACCCACGCCTGCGGCTGCCGCTGGAGCGCCGCGACCACGCCCGCGCATTCCTCGGGCGCGACGCCGTACTGCTCGAAAACCTCGGTGATTTCATCCATCTCGGCCTGCGGCTTCTCCACCACCTCACGCTCCTCGCGCCGCCGTTCATTGCCATAGTGCTCCGCTTCCCCGCGGGCCGCGAGATACCCGCCGAGGCCCATCGCCACAGCGCCTGCGGTCACTTCCGCGACTCCCGCGATGCAGATGATCGAGGTCTGGCTGACCGCGCCCGCCATGCCCGCCGCGAGCGCGAAAGGAACGGTCAACCCATCGGCCATGCCGATGACAATATCCCGCAGCGTCTCGCCCGCGGTGAAGTGAAGTTCCTGGTGGGCGGTGCGCGTATTCATGCGGGCCATGATGCACGGTTGCGGCGGACTGTGCCGACGCGATTTTCAGACGCGGCGCGGATTTTTCAAACCACTCCCACCCGCCCTACGCCGCCCGCAGCGCCGCGAGCGTGCCCGTGCTGTCGCCGACGAGCGGCACGCGCACGTCCATGCGTTCCAGCAGCGAGGCCCACAGATTCGTCACGGGCGTTTCGTTTTGAAAACGGATGTGCCTGCCCGTGGCAATGGTGCCGCCGCCGCGGCCTGCCAGCAGGATCGGGAGGTCGTCGTGGTTGTGGCGGTCGCCGTCGCTGTTGCCGCTGCCGTAGGCGATCATGCATTGGTCGAGCAGCGTGCCGTCGCCTTCGCGGATGCCTTTGAGCCGCTTCAGCAGATACGCGAGCTGGGCGACGTGAAATTGATTGATCGCGCGCACTTTGCGGATTTTCTCGGGGTCGTGGCCGTGATGCGAAAGCTCATGGTGGCCCTCGTTCACGCCGAGATCGGGGTAGCTTTTGTTGCTGCTCTCATTGGCGAAAACGAAGGTGGCCACGCGGGTCACGTCGGCTTGGAAGGCGAGCACGAGCATGTCGCACATCAGCCGCAGATGCTCGGCGTAGCTGTCCGGCAGGCCCGCGGGTGCAGTCACGCCGGCGGGCGCATTGAGCGCCGGGAGCTGCGCCGCGCGCTCCATGCGCAGCTCGATCTCGCGGATCGCGGTGAAATACTCGTCGAGTTTCTGTTTGTCGCCGCTCCCCATTTTCGCGAGCAGCGACTGCGAATCGTCGCGGATGAAATCGAGCACGCTTTTCCGCGCCAGATCGCGCCGCGCCTTCTCCGGCCCGCCCGGCTGGCCGAAGAGCCGCGCGAAGACGAGCTTCGGATTGATCTCCTTCGGCAGCGGTTGCGTGGAGCTTTTCCACGAAACCGTGGAGCTGTACACGCACGAGTAACCGCTGTCGCAATTGCCCGCCATGCTCCCCGCCTCGCCGCCGATTTCCAGCGACCGCAGCCGCGTGAGTTCGCCGATGCGCTGCGCGGCGATCTGATCGACCGAGGTGCCCGCGCGGAGGTCGGCCCCATCGGTCTTGTGCGGATGCACGCCGGTGAGGAATGCGGCCATCGCCCGCGCATGGTCGCCGCCGCCGTCGCCATGCGCGCGCGCCTTGTCCGCGGCGA
>JANXSB010000334.1 GCA_025352865.1 Chthoniobacter sp.
GCCCCCGCGCCTGTTTCCTTCGTTTTTCCAACTCTCGATCGCATGACATACATTCCTCTCCTCGCCGCGGAAGGCGGCATCGTGGACGGCCTCGCCGAAAGCGCGCGCCGCACCGGCGAGACCTTTGGCTTTAACGCGTGGCTTTTCTTTTCGCAGGTCATCAGCTTCTGCATCGTCGCGTTCCTCCTGCAAAAATTTGCCTACAAGCCGATCCTCACAGTCCTCGAAGAGCGCCGCAAAAAAATCGCCGACGGCCTGGCCAACGCCGAGAAGATCAAGCAGCAGCTCGCCGAGTCCGAGCAGCGCTATCAGGAGATTCTGACCAAGGCCAACACCGAGGCGCAGAAGATGATCGACGACGCCCGCGCCAGTGCCGCCGCCGTGAAGGAAAAGGAAACGCAGCGTGCCATTGGCGAAGCCGAGCAGATTCTCACCAAGGCCCGCGAAGCCGCGGCTCTCGAACACACCAAGATGCTCACCGAACTCAAGCGCGAGGTCGGTCGCCTTGTCATCGGCACGACCGCCAAAGTCACCGGCAAAGTCCTTTCCGCCGACGACCAGAAACGCCTCTCCGAAGAAGCCGCGCGCGAAGTCGCCGCTTAAGTCATTCGACCGCCGCCATGAAGCTCGACAAAGACGCGCGCAAGCTGACCAAGGGGCTTTTCCAAATGAGCCTGACCAATGGGCGGCTTGATGAGAAGAAAGTCTCGGCCGCTGTGAAAAAGGTCATCGATGCCAAGCCGCGCAGCTTTGTCGGCATCCTCAAGGAATACCAGCGCCTCGTCCGCATGGAGGTCGCCAAGCATCACGCCGTCATCGAAAGCGCCACGCCGCTCGACAAGAAGACGAGCGATCAGTTGCTCACCAACCTTCGGGCTAAGTATGGCACCGATCTCACCACCGAATTCAAAGTCTCGCCCGAACTCCTCGGCGGGCTCCGCATCAAAATCGGCAGCGACGTTTTCGACAGCTCCGTCCGCGAACGCCTCGCCCGCCTCGAAACCCAACTCACCCACGCCTAATCGCCCCACATCATGAGCAGCATCCTGCAAGAACTCGAATCCCAAATCAGCGGCCTCAAGACCACGACGACGAAATCCAACGTCGGCATCGTCCGTGAGATCGGCGACGGTGTCGCCCGCATCGAAGGCCTGAGCGACGTCATGCTCAACGAACTGATCGAATTTCCCGGCGGCCTCTACGGCCTCGCGCTGAACCTCGAAGAAAGCGAAGTCGGCTGCATCCTGCTCGGCGACGAAAAGCACATTGTCGAAGGCACCGAAGTCAAGACGACGGGCCGCCTGCTCTCCGTCCCCGTTGGTAAAGGATTGCTCGGTCGTGTGGTCGATACGCTCGGCGCTCCGGTCGATGGCAAAGGCCCGATCACCTCGTCCGCCATTTATCCGGTCGAAAAAGTCGCGCCCGGCATCATCAAGCGGAAATCCGTCAGCCAGCCCGTGCAAACCGGCATCATGGCCATCGACGCGATGATCCCCGTGGGCCGCGGCCAGCGCGAGCTGATCATCGGCGACCGCGCCACCGGCAAGACCACGATCGCCATCGACACGATCATCAACCAGGCGCGCATCAACAAAGCCAACGAAGGCAAGCCCGGCTTCCGCCCGCTCTATTCCATCTACGTCGGCATCGGGCAGAAAAACTCGAACATCGCCCGCTCGCTCGCCGTCCTCGAAGCGGCCGGCGCGCTGCCTTACACCATCATCGTCTCCGCTCCCGCGTCCGACACCGCCACGAACCAATACCTCGCGCCGTTCTCCGGCGCGGCGATGGGCGAGTGGTTCATGGATAACGGCATGGATGCGCTGATCGTCTATGACGATCTCTCAAAACACGCCGTCGCCTACCGCCAAGTCTCGCTCCTCCTCAAGCGCCCATCCGGCCGCGAAGCCTATCCCGGCGACGTCTTCTATCTCCACAGCCGCCTGCTCGAGCGCAGCGCCCGCGTCGATGAAAAGAACGGCAACGGCTCCGTCACCGCGCTCCCGATCATCGAGACGCAGGCCGGCGACGTGTCGGCGTACATTCCGACAAACGTCATCTCCATCACCGACGGCCAGATCTATCTTGAAACCGATCTTTTCTACCAAGGCATCCGCCCCGCCGTGTCGGTCGGTCTGTCTGTTAGTCGCGTAGGTTCCGCCGCGCAGATCAAAGCGGTGAAACAAGTCGCCGGTAAGATCAAAGGTGACTTGGCGCAGTTCCGCGAGTTAGCGGCCTTTGCGCAGTTTGGCAGCGACCTTGACGCCAAGACCAAGTCGATCCTCGATCGCGGCGCGCGCATCGTCGAACTCTTCAAGCAGGTGCAATACAACCCGCTC
>JANXSB010000349.1 GCA_025352865.1 Chthoniobacter sp.
ATCTGGAACCTCGCGACGTGGTGGCTCGGCCTGCCGTCCAGTTCCAGCCATGCGCTCATCGGCGGACTGTGCGGCGCGGCCTTCGCCACCTCGCATGGCAATTTCGCCTCGATCATCTGGTTCAAACCCGGCGGCGTCCATTGGTGGGAAGGCAGCGGCATCGTCTTCAAGGTCGTCATCCCGATGATCCTCTCGCCGTGCATGGGTTTCTTCGGCGGCTTCCTCGCCATGGCCGCGATCTATCTTGGTTTTTCCAAAGCGCGGCCCATCACGGTGAACCGGCTTTTCAGCAAGCTCCAGATGGTCAGCGGCGCCTACATGGGCTTCAGCCACGGCAGCAATGACGCGCAGAAAACGATGGGCGTCATCGCGCTCGCGCTCGTCGCCGGCACGCAGTCCGGCGCGCTCGATGGCGCGCCCGCCTTTCTCAGCTTCCTGCACCTCCCCGACCTCGGCCCGAAGCACGACCAGATCCCCCTCTGGATCAAACTCACCTGCGCTACGGTGATGGCCTCGGGCACCGCTGCCGGCGGCTGGCGGATCATCAAAACGATGGGCCAGAAAATGGTGAAAGTGCAGCCCGTGAACGGCTTCACCGCCGACGCCACCGCCGCCAGCGTCCTGCTCGCCGCGGCGCACTTCGGCATGCCCGTCTCCACCACGCACGCCGTCACCACCAGCATCATGGGCGTCGGCTTTGCCAAACGCGCCAGCGCGCTGAATCTCAACGTCGTCTCGCGGATCATCTGGGCATGGGTGCTCACCCTGCCGGTGACGGCAGCGATCAGCTACGGCATCACGAAGCTGGTGATGGCCTGCGGGAGCTAGCGCGCCGACGCTATTTTTTCGCCTTCTCCCCGAGCTTGCCGCTTCGGTCCAGCCCGCTCTTCGACTCGTACATCCACGCGCCCGGCTTCGGTGTGGGCGAAGCCGGCGGCTTCGCTGCGACCGCAGGCGCTGGGGTGGCCGGCGCGGGCGTGGCGTCGGGCGTGGAGACGACGTTGTCACAGGCGGTGAGCGCGAGCGTCAGGATGAGCAGGAGTTTCATGGTCAGCGGTCGGCGGATTTCAGTTCGATGTAGAAAGGCGTGAGCGGCGGGAGTTCCGCGACGCGCAGCACCATCGCCCCATCCGCCGCGCCCGCCAGCGCGATCTCGGTCTTCGCGTCCATCAGCCGCTCGACCGGCTTCAGCACAGGCTTTGCGGGCATCTGGAGAAACGCCACCGCCTCGCGCGGCAGGCGCACCTGCACGTCGCGCAGGGTCTCGTTGCGATGCAGATTCGCGAGCACGAGGAAGCGCTGCCCGCGTTTCACGTCGAAGCGCAGATACGCATACAGCCAGTGCCCGCTCGCCGTTTCGCCGCCCACGCGGCCAAAATGTTCGTTCTCCTTGTTCGCGTAATTCAGCCGGAAGCATTCGCCGTCGCGGAACGCCGGCTCGCCCGCCAGCGCGAGCAGCCGCGCGTAAAACTCGCGCAGTTTTTTCTGCTCCGGCGCGAGCCGCGCGCCGTCGTAGCGATGCCCGTTCACCCACTTCGCCAGCTCCGGCATCGACCAGTAATCGAAGATCGTCGTCCGCGCATCGTCGCCGCCAAAGCCCTCCGCGCCGCGCGCCGGCTCGCCCACTTCCTGCCCGCTGTACATCAGCACCGGCCCGCGCGAGAGTCCGTACAAAATCGCCGCCACCGACCGCCCGACATCCATGCCCACGCCGCCCCACTGCCCCGCGCCCGCGAACCGCACCTCGTCGTGATTCTCCGCGTAGCGCAGCGCGCGCTGGAAAAGCAGATCGTCGCCGAGCACGCCGTCGAGATCGTTCGCCCACTTCGGCCCGTCGTAGATCGCTTTCAGCGCCTTGTAGCTCGGGTGGTCATAGACGGCGTTGAAGCCCGCTTCGAGCAGCGCCGTCATCACATTGCCCTTGGTCACTTTCATCGGGTCGTTGTCGTAGGCTTCGCCGATGAAAAGCGCGTCCGCCTTCCGCGTCCGCGCGCGCGCAATCGCCCACGCCCAAAACTCCGGCGGCACCATGTGCGCCATGTCGCAGCGAAAGCCATCCACCCCGAGCGCCTGCCAGTGCGCGAGCACGCGGTCCATTTTCAGCCATGTATCGGGGATCGGCTTGGATGCTTGCTCCGCGGTCGGGTACTCCCGCGCGCCGGTCGTGAAATCGAAACCGTAATTCAACTTCACCGTCTCATACCAATCGTTCGGCCCCGGCGCCCACGAGGCCACGTTGTTGCCCGTCACTTTGCCGTGATCCAACTCGCCGTCGAAGCGCCCGTCGCCCTTGCCGAGCACCTTGCAGGTTGGCGACAGAAATTCACCGCGCTCATTTATCGTCGGCAATTTCAGCGGCGCACCGCCGCCAGGCGAACCGGGCTGGAGGTAGAAGAAATTGTTCTGCGGATCGAAGAACTTTTTCCGTTCGTCCTTCGCGCCGAAATCCGCGTCCGGCTGCACCGTCGAGCGGTAGCTGCGCGCGACGTGATTCGGCACGAAATCAATGATCGCCCGCAGCCCCGCCGCATGGACGCGCGCGAGCAGCGCCCGGAATTCCGCGAGCCGCTCCGCCGGCTGCACCGCGTAGTCCGGGCACACGTCGAAGCAGTCCTTGATCGCATACGGCGAACCCGCGAGGCCCTTCAGCAAATCGGGATCGTCCGCCGGCAAACTGATCGCGGAATAATCCGTGGACGTGGCCTGCCGCAGCACGCCCGTAAGCCACACGTGCGTGAATCCCATCGCCCGCAGTGAGGTGAGCGCCGCGTCATTGATGTCGGCGAATTTCCCCACGCTATTCTCCGCGAGCGTGCCGTTGGGCTTCCGCGTTTCGTTCACATTGCCGAAAAGCCGCGGCAGGAGTTGGTAGATGCGGACGCGCTGGGTGGTGGGGTCGGGATTCATCGGAGCGCCGGCGGCGCGGAGTGGGGATGTCAGCAGCGCGAGCCCGGCGGCGCACGCCAGCATGGGGCGAAACATTCGCGAGCATTGCGCGAAAGCCGCGCCACCCGCAAGGAAAGTAGCTTGAGCTTCCAGCCCAAAGGCGTTCGCCGCCGCTAGTTCTGCCGCACCGGCTTTTCGTCGCCGGGGAGCATCGGCTGCCAGGAGCGGATGATTTGGAAACTGCGGGCGGCGGCTTCGGCGAAGTTGCGCTCGGAGGCGGTGGTGATGAGGACGAGTTGCTCGTCGGCGCTGAGGTTGAGAAAGGTGACCTGCTGGACCATCGGCGTGGTGCCGCTGGCGAAGGTGCAGCCGAGGCGGTAGCTGCGCCAGCGGTTGATGGTCAGCGGATCGCGCGTCTCGTCGAGCAACTTTACCTCGGTGGAGCCGGGCGGGAGCAGGCGGCGCGCGGCTTCGCGGTAGCGGTCGAGCGGCACGCCGGTGAAGGGCTGGTCGGCGGTGACAGGAGAGTGCTTCACGAGGAAGCTGGCTTCGGGAAATTTCGGGAAGCGAAAGATGACGCCGCCGCCGGCGGCGATCACGTCCGTCTCGCGTCCGAGACTGATGCCGATCTTTTTTTCTCCGTCGGAAAAGTAGAGCCGGTGGCCCGCGACGCCGGCCTCGAAGGTGTCGATGTAGCGCGGGGTGAGATCGACGGCGGAGGACGTGCGCAGGCCCGCGGACAAACCGATGGCGAGAAGCGTGACGAAGATTTTCACGGTCAGTATTTCGCCCAGGTGCCGCGGCTCCAGGAAGTGCCGTCGAGGCTGCCGGGTGGCGGGGTGTTGCGAAAGCTGGTGTCGAAATTCCAGCGGCGCAGCGGTGGCCGGTAGATCACGCCGGTGTCCCATTGGCCGATGAAGGTCTTGCTTTGGAAAAGCTCCACCATCGAGCCGTAGTACGTGCAGTACTGACTGTTCCAGTTTTCGAGGAAGCGGGGGAAGTTGTTCGCGCCGCCGGAGTAGCCGTATTGCGCGCCGACGGCGGGCTGGTAACCGGAGGGGATGAAGCCGGAGACGATGGCGGTGTTGTAGGTCGTGTTCGTGGCGGTGCGCGCGGTGAGGTCGAGGGAGGAGTTGGCGTCCTGCCAGCTATTGGAAAGTAACATCACGGCGTCGCCGATGACGGCGGCGGGCCGGCTGGTGTAGCCGGAAACGACGGGGCTGGCCGTGT
>JANXSB010000355.1 GCA_025352865.1 Chthoniobacter sp.
GCCGATTTGCGCCGCGATGCCCGTGGCGATGGTGTCAGCCTCCGATATTCAAGGCGCACGGCCGAAAGTTTTTTGGGACGGGGTTCGCGAGTTTATTCAGAACCATCCGAGCTTCCGCACTGTCACGGTTTTCACGCCGATTTTTTTCATTTCCACTGCATTCCTCTTTGAAAAACTGCGCGAGTCATACGAGAAAGCGGAGAAGCTAGTTGAGGAGGAATTGAGTTCACTGCTCCGTGTGTTGGAAAAGCCCGTGGGCCGTAAGCGCCGGAGTTTTGGGGAGCTGGCGCGCAAGCACGCGAACGACGGCAGTTCAATGCGAATCGATGATCTCCTGACGACCGCCGATCCGCTTGAACAGATCCGAAGTCTCGTCGAGGGCATCCATGTTGCTTTTCAGTCAGACGTGAAGCGCCACGATGAACTCAAAGTCACGCTCGCCCGGATGGAAAACGACATCATTCAGGGCTTCGAATTCTACCTTCCATCGAAGGCGGGGCCACGATCGTTCACGCAGCTACAGACCCCGGATTGCACCTTCAATGTGGCGGCCAGAGAGCGGACCATCGTCATCGTTCCTGATCTCAAAAAGGAACTGGCGAAATCCAAGAAGGATCGGAAATACGCCGCCGGAAAAGCCGGTGGCGGGCACGATGGAAGCCTGATTTGTTACCCCGTCGTTCATCAGGAACTCGACATCGTGCCTTACGTGATCGGCGTGAAATATTCCGAAGCAAATCACTTTACAGCCGCCCGGCAGCGGAGATACGAATTCCTGCTGTCCCAGTTTGCTGAACGCATCGCGTTGGAATTCAGTCTGAAAAAATTGAGTGAAGCAAATAAACAAACGTGACCACACATGAAGCTAAAGTCGTCCGAGAAAAATCTGCCGATGAACTTCGGCAAGAGTTTGAGGACGTCAGGCGACAAGCCAAAAAAGACATCAAAGCCCTCAACGCAGGTCGCCGCACAGACGATCACTCGTCTGTCCGGAACCTGTTTTTGAGGATCTTCGCCCGATAGCCACCCGTCAAAGGTAGCCAAGACACATCCAGTAACCTCCCACCTCCGCACCGGCTGCGAGTCTTACCAACTCGCAGCCGGTGTTTTTTTACAGCCGCGTCGGGCAGCAGGAAGCCGGGGTCAGTCCGCGAAACCCGCTCATCCTCATCCAACCCTTATTTCCAAATCACCGTCGCCTTCCCGTTTTCCAGCCACCGCCTGCTCTTTCACGACACGAATGCCACCGGAAGTCCGCTACGAACGGGTGATGGTTTCGTGGAGGTTGAGGATGACGCGGGCGACGCTCGTCCACGCGGCGAGTTCGCTCACGTTCACGTCTTTCGCCGCGGGCGCGAGGCCCGCTTTCACGAGCTGCCCGGCGGCGGCGGCGTCATTCGCGTAGAGAGCGAGGTGCTGGCCGAAAAGGGTCATCGTGACTTTCAGTTCATCGGCCCGCGGGGCGCGCCCGAGCGCCTGCCGGTAGGCCCAGGCGATGCGCTGCGCGGTGTCCGCGCCGCCTTCCTTCACGATGCGCGTGGCGAAGACGCGCGCGGCTTCCACGTAGGTCGGGTCGTTGAGCAGCGCGAGCGCCTGCTGCGGGATGTTCGAGCGGGTGCGCTCGGCGGTGCATTCCTCGCGGCTCGGTGCGTCGAAGGCGAGCAGGCTGGGCTGGAGATACGAGCGCTGCCACCAGGTGTAGAGCCCGCGCCGCCATTGGTTCTCGCCGGTGTCCGCCTCCCACTCGCGCGTGGGAAAGTTCAGGTTCTCCCAATAGCCCGCGGGCTGGTACGGCTTCACGCTCGGGCCGCCGATTTTTCGCACGAGCAGGCCGGAAATGGCGAGCGCGTTGTCGCGCACGAGCTCCGCATCGAGCCGGAAGCGGGACTGCCGCGCGAGTTCGCGGTTGAACGGATCGCGCTCCACGGTTTCTTTCGGGGCGAGCGAACTTTGTCGGTAGGTGCCGCTCGTGACGATGAGCCGCACGACGTGCTTCACGTCCCAGCCGCTTTCCATGAATTCGCACGCCAGCCAGTCGAGCAGCGCGGGGTTCACCGGCGGCTCGCCTTGCGCGCCCACGTCGTCGAGCACCTTCGAGAGCCCGATGCCGAAGAACTGTTTCCATAGCCGGTTCACGAACACGCGCGCCGTGAGCGGGTTGTCGCGCGCGACGATCCAGCGCGCGAGGTCGAGGCGGGAAAGCTTGTGCCCATCAGGGTTGGCGGGCTGCGGGAGAAAGGCGGGGACGCCCGGCTCGACGGCCTCGCCGCTTTCATTCAGCCAGTCTCCGCGTGGCAGTACGCGCACGGTGCGCGGCGGCGCGGCCTCGGAGACGAGGCATTTCGCCAGCGGGGCGACGAAGTTTTTCCGCTCCTCCCGCGCGTCTTCGACAAAGATGCGCGCGTCCTCGAAGCCGGGCAGCGGCAGCGCCTTCGGCAATTCCTTCGGCAGCGCATTCGCCTCCGTCTCCAGCGCGGCGATGCGCTCGTCGAACGCCTTCACCTTTGCGTCCTCTTCCGGCGTCGCGACGATCATGCCGTCCTCGCGCCGACCAATCGCGGCTTCTTTCACATCCGCGAAAAACGCGCCGAATCGGTAGAAGTCGCGCGTCAGAATCGGGTCGAATTTATGATCGTGGCACTGGCAGCAGCCCGTCGTCTGCGCGAGCCACGTCGTGCCGATCGAGCGCACGCGATCCGTCACCGCGCGTGCCTCGTAATCCTTCGGTTGCGCGCCGCCCTCCTCGGTCGTGAGCAGCAGGCGGTTGTAGGCGCTCGCGACTTTCTGGTCGCGCGTCGCGTCCGGCAACAGATCGCCGGCGAGCTGCTCGATGGTGAAGCGGTCGAACGGGAGGTTGTCGTTGAACGCGCGGATGACGTAATCGCGGTACGGCCAG
>JANXSB010000356.1 GCA_025352865.1 Chthoniobacter sp.
GACGTCGCCTTCCGCGTCATCGCCGACCACATCCGCACCCTCAGCTTCGCCATCGCCGACGGCATCCAGCCCGGCAACACCGACCGCCACTACGTCCTCCGCCGCATCCTCCGCCGCGCCGTCCGCTACGGCCGCACCCTCGGCTTCCGCGAGCCCTTCTTCTACAAACTCGTGGCCGTCCTCGCCCGCACCATGGGCGACATCTTCCCCGAAATCCGCACACGCCAGGAATTCGTGAGCCGTGTCATTCGGAGTGAGGAGGAAACCTTCAACAAAACGCTAGATACCGGTTTGAATTTCCTTGGAGGGATTCTCGATGGGAAGGTTCGCCGTTTGAACGTCCCTCGCAGTGAGGGCTTCACCCAACTCAGAACGAACATTGAGCAGCTCCGAGGGCTACACGTTGACGTTGTTGATGAAGGAAATGTCGGCTGGTTCGCGCAGAGCTACGGCGCGTGTATGTCCGCATATTCAGCGTTCCTAGAGACGGACCTGCGGGAGCTTGGGCAGATTTCAGATGCCGATGCAGTGGAAAAAATCAAAGACGCATTGAACGAGTTCGGGACATTCTGGCATGGCGGCAAGAAGGGCGGCGTTGCAAAGAAAGAATTCATCAGACAGATGGAAGCTCTCTTGGCTCGCATCGAGCAAGTTTCACCTCAATTCGGCGTGGTGCAGGGGGACATTGCCTTCAAACTCTACGACACCTACGGCTTCCCACTCGACCTCACCGAGCTGATGGCCCGCGAGCGCGGCCTAACGGTGGACACGGCCGGCTTTGAAAAGCACATGGATCAGCAGCGCGCCCGCGCCCGCGCGGCGCAGAAGAAGCAGGTCATCGAGCTGAGCGAGATCGAGACCAAGGAGCCGACGCGCTTCGTGGGTTACGACGCGCTTTCCACCCCGGCGCAGGTGCTGGAAGTGGTGAGCCTGAAGGACCGGACCGCCGTGATCCTCGACGCCAGCACCGCTTACGCCGAGATGGGCGGGCAGGTGGGCGATACCGGCGAGCTGACCCACGGTGCCGACGTGTGGCGCTTCACCAATACGCAGAAGAGCGGCGCGACTTTCCTGCACTTCCTGGAAGACAGGCGTCCCGCCTGTCCGGCTGGCCCGTCAGGCGAGACGCCTGACTTCCCGATCCCCGGCATGGCGGTCGAGCTGCTCGTGGATCCCGCGCGCCGCAACGCGATCCAGCGGCACCACACGGTGACGCATCTGCTGCACTGGGCGCTGCACGAGGTCGTCTCGCGCGAGGCCACGCAGAAAGGCTCCTTCGTCGGGCCGGACAAGCTGACCTTCGACTTCAACAGCGCCGCGCTCACCCCGCCGCAGGTGCGCGACATCGAGCGGCTGGTCAACGGGCGCATCGTCGAAAACGCCGCCGTGCAGTGGAACGAGGTCGCCTACGCCGACGTGAAGGGGCGCGCGGACATCATGCAGTTCTTCGGCGACAAATACGGCGAGACCGTGCGGCTGGTGGACATCGGCGGATTTTCCAAAGAGCTGTGCGCCGGCACGCACACGCGGGCCACGGGCGAGATCGGCCTTTTCCGCATCGTGAGCGAGGCCGCCATCGCCGCCGGGGTCCGGCGCATCGAGGCCGTGGCCGGGCTGAATGCGTATGACGCCGCGACGCACGACGCGCATCGTCTCCACGATCTCGCCGCGAAAATCGGCGCGCCCGTTTCCGACCTCGAAAAGAAACTCGACGCGCTGCTGGCGCTGCAAAAGGAAACGGAGCGGGCGCTGAAGACGACCATCGCGCGCAGTGCGGCGCAGGCCGCGAGCTGGCTGCTGGGCCGGGTGCAGGAGGTGAACGGCATCCCGCTCATCACGCAAATCTTCCCCGACGGGGATGCGGAATATCTCCAGGCCGTGGTGGATGCGCTCAAGAGCCGCGTCTTCGCAGGCGTCGTCGTCCTCGGCGGCAGCGCGCACGGCGCGGTCGCGCTCGTCGCGTCCGTTTCCTCCGACTTCACCGCCCGCGTGCAGGCCGGCAAAATCATCAGCGCCATCGCCCCGCTCGTCGGCGGCAAAGGCGGCGGCAAACCCGAGGCCGCCCGCGGCGGCGGCAAAGACCCCGCGCAACTCGACGCCGCCCTCGCCCACGCGCGGACGCTGCTCGCGTAAACCCGCGCGGTCGTGGACGTCTCCCGCGCCAAACCCGCGCCGCCCGCCTCTCGCAAACGCTCGCCGCCCTCGCCGCCGGGCGGAAGTGGATCGACCGCAAGGCCGGCTAGCCGAGCACGCCTTGGAGCGTGGCGCGGAGATCCTCGACGCCGAATGGCTTTTGCAAAAAGCTGGCGAGGACTTTGCCGGGGAAACGGCCGAGTGCCTCCTGCTGGTTGAAGCCGCTCATCAGCACGACCTTCACATCGGCGCGCAGCCGGCGGAGTTCCGCGAAGGTTTCCTCGCCGTCCATGCGCGGCATGGTGAGGTCGAGCAGCACGAGGACGAACCGGCCGGGGTCGGCGCGAAAGACTTCCACCGCCTCCAGCCCGTCGCAGACGAGCACCGTCTCCAGCCCCGTGGGCCGCAGCATGCGCGCGACGGTGCTGCGGACGGTCTCCTCGTCATCCACCACGAGCACGGTGCCGCTACCGTGCCAGTGCGACGGAGCGGCGGGCAGCGCCACCATGGCCTCGCCGGGGCCTGTGGCCGCGGGGAAGAGCAGTTTGAAAGTCGTGCCGCGGCCCGGCTCGGAATCGAACTTCACCGCGCCCTTGTGCCCGCGGACGATGCCGAGCACAGCGGCGAGCCCGAGCCCGCGGCCGGTGAATTTCGTGGTGAAAAACGGATCGAAAATCCGCGCCTGTGTTTCCGCGCTCATGCCACAGCCGTTGTCGGAGATTTCGAGAAAGACGTACTCCCCCTCCGGCAGTTCGGGAGCCAGCATGGTGCCGCCGAGGTGGGCGCGGTCCACGCGCGTGAGGCCGGTGCTCACGGCGATGACCCCGCTCCCTTCGCCGAGCGCTTCGGAGGCATTGATGACGAGGTTCATGATGACCTGCCGGAGCTGCGTGGCGTCGGCTTCGACGGGCGGCAGGTTGGTTTCGAGACGAAAACGGAGCGCGGCCTTTTTGCTGATCGAGATCTGGAGCATCTGCGCGGTTTCCTCCACGAGCTGGCCGAGGTCGAGCGGTCGGACGACGAAACGGCCCCGCCCGGAATACGCGAGCATCTGTTTGCAAAGCTCCGCGGCGCGCAGCGCGGCCTGGTTGATGGGGGTGAGGTACTCGCGCAGCGGCGAGTCGCGCGGCAGGTCCATGTCGGCCAGGCTGACGTTGCCGATGATCCCGCTGAGCAGGTTGTTGAAATCGTGCGCGATTCCCCCGGCGAGCACGCCCAGGCTTTCGAGCTTTTGCGTCTCCTGCATCTTGCGTTCGAGCGCCTCGCGCCCGGTCTGCGCCTGCCGCCGCTCGGTGATGTCGCGGACGATCGCCTGGAGGCACACCTTGTCCCCCAGCTCGATCCTGTTGAGCGTCACCTCGGCGGGAAATGCCGTGCCGTCGAGCTTCGTGTGCATCCACTCGAAGAACTGCGGACGGCCCGCCAGCGCAGCGGTGATTTTTTCCATCGCGGAACCGGTCGAATCCCGCCCATCGGGCTGGTGCGGCGGCGAGAACTCGTACGGCGGATGCCCCACGATCTGCCCGCGCGACTGGCAGCCGAACATCTCCAGCGTACGCGCGTTGCACTCGGTGAACTGCGCGCCTTCCAGGAGAAAAATCGCGTCGCCCGCATTCTCGAAGAGCGTGCGAAAGCGCGCATCACTCACGCCCCGCGCCGCGTGCAGCGCGGTGATCAGCCATCCGAGCACCGCGCTCGTCGCCATGAAAAGCCACAGCACCACCACGCCCTCGATCGGGTCCGCGCGGAAAAACGGGCCGCGCCCCGTGGCCGTCCCGTAGGCCGCGCCGACCGAGAGCAGAATGATCGCGAGCGAAGTGCCGATCGCCCCAAAGCGCAGCGCCGTCCACGCGACCAGCGGCAGCGGCAGAAAGGCCACCGCCCACGGCTGGCCGGTCAGGCCGCGGTTCACCACGAACACCCAATACGCGCTGAGGCACGTCGCTCCGATCCAGAGGAGAAATTCGACGCGGCGGAAAAGGATCGCGCGCCACTCCTGGCGGTTGAAGGCGAGCAGCAGCGGCGCGGCGGCGATCACTCCCGTGGCATCGCCCGCCCACCAGATCAGCCACGCGGCCAGCCGGTCATCCGGCAGGCGGCCGGCCAGCGACAGCATCGTCACCCCGGTGCTCGCCGACACCAGCATCCCGCCCGCCGCCGCCGCGGCGAGGAGCAGAATATCCCGCTTCCGGTCGAACGCCGTGTGAAAGCCTATCCGCCGCAGCAGCCACGCCGCCAGCAGCGGCCCCGCGGTGTTTCCCATCGCGATGCCCAGCGCCGTCGGCCACGCCTCCCCGACCGCGAGATTCACCGCCAGCGCCCCGAGCGCCACGCCCGGCCAGCAGCCGTAGCTGCACCGCAGCATCGCCGCCACCGCGATCCCCGTGGGCATCCAGATGAGCGTGATGTGCGAGCCGAAAGCCGGGAGCATCAGCCCGAGCCGGCCCGCGATGAAATACGCCAGCGCCAGCGCCAGCGCGCGCGCCGCGGATTGCAGATAGCGATTGGTCATCGGGGAGTTCTTGGGGAGACAGACGCGCGCTTTCCTGCCAGCAAGCCGCGCCGCTGCCAAGCGGCAACTCCGCCGCGCGCGCCCGCAAATCCGCAAAGACATCCGCCCCGCCGCGGGTTATCGCTCCACGCATGTCCCCCACCCGCTTCATCCTCGCCACCCTCGTCCTCGCGCTCACCGTCACCGCGGCTCCGCCGAAAAAGGAGGACGACGACCCGAACGCGCCCGTAAGCTATTTCAAAAAGGTGCGGCCCATTTTCCAGGCGCAGTGCCAAGGCTGTCATCAGCCGGCGAAAGCGAAGGGCGGGTATGTGATGACGGATTTTGCAAAGCTGATCGCCGGCGGCGAGGAGTGCGCGAAGGACGGCACGCGCGCCGTCGTCCCGAAGGAGCCGGAGAAGTCCGTGCTCATCGACCAGATCACGCCCGACCGCGGCGAGGCCGCGATGCCGAAGAAAAAACCGCCGCTCGCAGAAAAGGACATCGCGCTCATCCGACGCTGGGTCGCCGAGGGCGCGGTGGACGACACGCCCGCGAATGCCCGCCAGCGCTTCGACGCCGAGCATCCGCCGGTCTATGCGCGCCCGCCGGTCATCACCTCGCTCGACTTTTCGCCGGACGGCGCGCTGCTCGCCGTCGCGGGTTTTCACGAGGTGCTGCTGTGGAAAAGCGACGGCTCGGAGATGCTCGCGCGGCTCGTGGGCATGTCCGAGCGCATCCAGACCGTGCGCTTTTCGCCCGATGGAAAACGCCTCGCGGCCTGCGGCGGACGGCCCGCGCAGATGGGCGAGGTGCAAATCTGGGACGTGGAAAAACGCACGCTCGCGCTGAGCGTGCCGGTCGGCTTCGACACGGTGTACGGCATCGCGTGGTCGCCGGATGGGAAGCTCGTGAGCTTCGGCTGCCCGGACAACACGCTCCGCGCGATCAACGCCACGACCGGCGCGCAGGTGCTCCAGCAGACCTCGCACAGCGACTGGGTGCTCGGCACCGCCTTCAACGCCGCGGGCGACCAGCTCGTGAGCGTGGGTCGCGACATGAGCGCAAAGCTCACCGAGATGGCCACGCAGCGCTTCATCGACAACATCAGCTCGATCACCCCCGGCGCGCTCCGCGGCGGCTTGCAAAGCGTGGCGCGGCATCCGGTGCGCGATGAGTTCCTCGTCGGCGGCGCGGACGGCGTGCCGCAGGCCTACCGCATCGTCCGCAAAGTCCAGCGCCACATCGGCGACAACGCGCTCTGCATCCGCAAATGGCCCGCGATGGAAGGCCGCATCTACGCCGTCGATTTCGCGCCCGACGGCCTGCGCTTCGCCGCCGTCAGTTCGCTCGATGGCAAAGGCGCGGTCACTTTCTACAACTACGATTTCAACACCGAGATGCCCGCCGACATCCTCGCCATCGAAGGCAAGGACGAAGGCGCGCGCAACGACGCGGAAAAAGCGAAGCTCGCCGCGCACTACGTCAGCGACGCGAAAGTGCTCGGCACCCTGCCGCTCGACGCCGGCCAGTTCGCGCTCCGCTGGCTGCGCGATGGCACGGGCGTGGCGATCGCGGGCGAGGATGGAAAGGTGCGGATCGTGACTGCGGCGGAGCCG
Organism: Chthoniobacter sp.; assembly: GCA_025352865.1. Classification (GTDB taxonomy): domain Bacteria; phylum Verrucomicrobiota; class Verrucomicrobiia; order Chthoniobacterales; family Chthoniobacteraceae; genus Chthoniobacter. Next base: position 6,244 of record JANXSB010000356.1, read on the forward strand.
AAGGTGCTGAAGGAATTCATGCCCGTGCAGATCGGCCCGGCCCCCGCCACCGCCGTCCGGTGAACGGAAACTACCGGTTGCTCTTCGCGCCCCGCCCTCGCAGATGTGGGATCCGCCTGCGCCCAGCCGCGCATCGCATGTCGTCCACTATGCGTGTCCCAGTCTTTCACCGGAATCGTGCGGCTTGAACCGCTCCATCGTGGCGATGCCGGCCACTTCTCCGAACCGCAGCATGAACAACTGCTCCGCAAATCCCTCCCGCGCTTGGTCAGTAACTTGCTAATTCACTGGCCGATGGCCTCCGCCCGCCCATTTCAGCTTCTCCGTTGCGCGATCATTTTCGCGCTGACCGCGGCATCCGGCCACGCGCTCCAGCTCGGTGAAAACGAAGCGCAGATCACCGCGCGCCACGGTGCGCCCTCGGTCGAAGATCACGGGCGGCATCTCGCGGTGTATTTCTGGGAAGGCTGGTCGGCACAACTCGAATTCAAGGACGGCGTGGTCGACAAACTCACCTACCGTCGCAACACCTACCTCGAAGAGGCCGAAATCCAATCGCTCCTCCAGGCCAATGGCGGTGCGAACCGCTGGCATGAAACGACGAACCTCGCCACGAAGGCGCGCGAATGGATTCGAGATGACGGCGCTGTGGCAGTCAGCGATTCCGCGCGTCCCACCGGCATGATTTTCCAGACCGGCGTCGCCACCGCCGAGGCCATCGTCACCGATACTTTTTTGAAATTCGAAGCACCGGCCAGTCCACCCGCGCTCCAGCCGATGCCAGCCACGCCTCGGAACGAACCCGTCGTCCGCTCGAATGCTCCGCTGCCGCAACTCCGCTCCGAGCCGCAACTGCGAGCCGACGAAACATTGACGGAAATCTTCGCGCCCGCACCTGAGCCGCCGCCCGCTGCCGCAGTCGAGAGCGCGAAGCCGCGGGAAACTCCCGCACCCATCGCACCGTCTGCCGCCGCGATTGAAACCGCCGTCGCGGAAGTTCACGAACCGTCTGGAGGAATGGGTCGCCTAGTCTTCGGCATCATCTTCATCGTGGGGCTGATTGCCGCCGCGCTTTTCTATTTTCTCGCGAAACGGCGGCGAAGCCGGGTAGGGACGGCACTCCGTGCCGTCCGGGGCGAGCGCAGCGAGGCGGTGGGTGCCGGTTCCAGTGCGCGGACGGCACGGAGTGCCGTCCCTACCTCGCAGCCCACGCCGATGCCCGCATCGGACGAAGCCCTCGATTTGGACTCCCTCCGCGCGGATCAAATCGAATTGCTGCTTGGCGAAATTTTCCGCCGCCAAGGCTACACCGTCGAACTCTCCGCCGCGCTCGGCACGGACGGCGGCAGCGACCTCACCCTGCGCCGCGACGGCGAAAGCATTCCCGTGCAAAGCAAGGACTGGAAAGCCGCGCGCGTCACCGAGCAGGAAATCCGCGGATTCTACGCCGTCATGGCCGGCACCGCCGCCCCGCGCGGCGTCTTCGTGACCACCGGCACTTTCTCGCGCGAGGCCCGCGAACTTGCCGCGGAAAAATCCATCGAACTCATCGACCGCGCCGGCCTCGCCCAGCGCATCGCCGCCGTGCGCCGCCCCGGCGAAAATTTCTTCGACGTGACGAGCTGGATCGACGACTTCACCGCCTACGCCCGCATCTTCGACCCCGAATGCCCGTGCTGCGCGCAGGCCATGGTCATCCGCCACCACCGCGCCGACGGCACCGCCCACTGGGCCTGCGTCACCCACCCGCGCTGCGCCGGAAAGCGCGAGACGCGCCGCGACCTGCTCACGCTCCCCGCCGCCGCTTAAAAAGTCGGCCGCCGCAGTCTTGTCGCGCCACCGCGCCGCCCGTAGCCTGCGCGCATGTTACTTCGTTCCCTCATCTTGCTCGCCACGCTCACAGCCGCCCACGCGGAGGACTGGCCGCAATGGCGCGGCCCTCGCGCCGATGGACGCAGCACCGAGACCGCCTTCCCGACGCATTGGAGCAAAACGGAAAACGTCGTCTGGCGCACACCGCTGCCCGGCTCCGGGCACGCGTCACCGATCATTTTCGGCGGGAAAATTTTCACCGTCACCGCGGACGACACGACCCAGGACCGCATGCTCCTTTGCCTCGACCGCACGAACGGAAAACTCCTCTGGCAGCAGACCGTGGTCAAAGCCCCGCTGGAGCCCACGCATCGCGAAAACAGCCACGCATCCTCGACGCCCGCGTGCGACGGTGAGCGCGTTTTTTGCACCTTCCTCGATGGCAAAGAAGTCGTCGTCGCCGCCTACGACCTCGCCGGGAAACAGCTCTGGCTCAAGCGCCCCGGCGTTTTCTCCAGCGTCCACGGCTTCAGCAGCACGCCCGTTTTTTTCAAAGACAAAGTCATCGTCAACTGCGACCACGACGGCGACGGCTACATCACCGCCCTCGCCCGCAACGACGGACGCGAGCTGTGGCGCATCGACCGCCCAAACAAAACCCGCAGCTACTGCACGCCCCTCATCCGTTCCGCCGCCGGGCGCATGCAAATGGTCCTCAGCGGCTCCAAGTGCATCGCCAGCTACGACCCCGACACCGGCGCGCTCCTCTGGATCGTCGATGGCCCCACCGACCAGTTCGTCGCCTCGCCGGTCTATAGCGAAACGACCGGGCTTTTCTACATCACCGGCGGCTTCCCCGATCACCACATCATGGCGATAAAACCCGACGGTACCGGCAACGTCACCGCCACCCACGTCGTCTGGCACCACCGCACCGGTGCGGGCGTCTCGTATGTCCCGTCGCCCATCATCGAGGGCGAATGGTTCCTCCTCACCGACGACCGCGGCTACGCCTACGCCTTCGACTCCACGACCGGCGAGATCGTCTGGAACGAACGCTTCGCCCGCACCCACGCCTCCATCGTCAGCGCCGCCAGCCTGCTCTATTTCCTCGATGACAAAGGCGTCTGCCGCATCGTGAAACCCGCCGACAAGTTCGCCACCATCGCCACCAATGATCTCGGCGAAAACACCTACGCCTCCCCCGCGCTCAGCAACGGCCAGATTTTCCTCCGCACCGACCAGGCGCTCTACTGCATCGGCACCGCGAAGCCGTAGTGCGCCCACGGGCGAGAAGCTGCTAAGATTCGCCCACGCATGCAGCTCGATTTTTTCCGCCAGCTCACCACCCGCCTCCGCTCGGCGATCAAGCCCCGGAGCCATTCGCCGGTCATCGCACCCGCGAAAAGCGATGCGTCCGATCTGGAGGAAACCGCCCGCCTTCTCCTCCGCACCCTCGGTTGCGACGACCTCGCCACCCGGGTCCATGTGCGTTGGAACGCCCGCATGCGCAGCACCGCCGGCACCGCCTTTGCCGCGAAGTCTCTCATCACGCTCAATCCCCGCCTCCGCGATTTCGGCGACGCCGAAATCGACCGCACCCTGCGGCATGAACTCGCCCACCTGCTCGCCCACCACCGCGCCGGACGCCGCCGCATCGCACCCCACGGACGCGAGTGGCAGCAGGCCTGCCGCGACCTTGGCCTTGCCGATGAAAAGCGCTGCCACGACCTCCCGCTCCCGCGCCGGCAAATCAGCGCCCGCCATTTCTACCGCTGCCCGCACTGCGCCGTGGAACTCCAGCGCGTGCGTGCGCTGCGCGGAAAATCCGCCTGCCTCGCCTGCTGCCGCCGTCACAACGGCGGACGCTACGCCGACAAATTCCGCTTCGCCAAAATCCCCGCGCCGGTGGCGTGAGGAAACTATTGCCAACGGCCTCTCATCAGCCCGGCTGGCACAATCAAAGCTAGCTATTAAATCAACTTGTGGTAGTTTCCATGAGCCAAAGTGCGAATGCGAATCATCCGTTCTCCGTTCGCCGCCATCGGCCTCACGGCCCTGGTGGGAATGGCAAGTCTTCCCCTCAAGGCAGCCCCGCCCGCCGACTGGCAACTCGTCTTTGCCGATGAGTTCGACGCCGCCGAACTCGACGCGACAAAATGGAGCACGACGATGGCTTTCGTCGGCACCCACGGCCCGCGCTATCACAATGAATACTATGCCAGCTACACGCTTGATGAGGACGTGATGCTCGGCGACGGCCTGCTGCGTCTGCGCACCGACAGGCGCGACGTGAAAGGCGACAACCCCGCCGGCGACTTCACCTATTCCCAAGGGCTCGTTTCGACCCACGACAAATTCACTTTTACCTACGGCTACATCGAAATCCGCGCGAAATATCCGGGCGGAAAAGGGCTCTGGCCCTGCTTCTGGCTGATGCCGCAAAACCTCGCCGCGTGGCCACCGGAATTCGACATCGCCGAGTACTACGGTGGCCAGCGCAAGATGCACCACGGCCTCGCCCACGGCACCATGACCGACACGCTCTGGGATAGCACCGGCGACACCGAGACGGAATTTGAAAACGTCTGGCACACCTACGCGCTCCAGTGGACGAAAGACCGCGCCGTTTGGTTTGTGGATGGCATCGCGCGTAAGACCATTGCCGCCGAATACGTGCCAGCCGTCCCGATGTACGTGTTGCTCAGCAACAGCATCAGTTCACGCCGCGGTCCCTCCAGCGAGCCGGATGAAAACACCGTCTTCCCGAATTATTTCGCCATAGATTACATCCGCATCTGGCAGCCGCCGCCCGTGCCGGTCGTGGCGAAAACGGACGCGGAACCGGTCGCGGTCGTGGTGAAATTGGAGGCCGCCGATATTCCGGTGGTCGTGGCAGCCGAGCCGACGGCGGTGCAGCCGTAGAAAGTAGCTTGGACTTTAGTCCAAAAGACCCTCGGCGTTTGGACTAAAATCCAAGCTACTTTTTCAGAAAACCACAGCATCTGGTGGAGTTATTCACAATCAAACCCCCACATATTGTGCTTGCCGTAAAATCACCCCGCTCCTAATTTTCGCGCCGTCCGACCATTTTTCACCCCTCAAATCGCATGTATCTCCAATCCCTCGAACTCTTCGGCTTCAAATCCTTCGCCCCGAAAACCAAGATGGAATTTCATCGCGGCGTGACTGCGGTGGTCGGGCCAAATGGGTGCGGCAAATCGAACGTCCTCGACGCGATGCGCTGGGTGCTCGGCGAGCAGTCGGCCAAGGCGCTGCGCGGTGGCGAAATGTCGGACGTGATTTTCAGCGGCACCGACTCCCGCGCCGGGGTCGGCATGGCCGAGGTTTCGATGACCTTTTCCGAATGCGAAGAACAGCTCGGGCTCGACTGGCATGACGTGACGATCACGCGGCGCGTGTTCAAGGACGGCGGCAGCGAATATCTGCTGAACAAAACGCCGTGCCGGCTAAAGGACATCCAGCAGCTTTTCATGGACACGGGCATCGGGCGCTCGGCGTATTCGATCATGGAGCAGGGCAAGATTGACATGATCCTGTCGTCACGGCCCGAGGATCGGCGCGCGATTTTCGAGGAGGCGGCGGGCATCACAAAATACAAGGCGCAGAAGCGCGAGGCGTTGCGCAAGCTGGAGGCGACGGAGGCGAATTTGCTGCGGCTCACGGACATCATCAAGGAGGTGAAACGGCAGATCGGCTCGCTCCAACGGCAGGCGGGAAAGGCGCGGCGCTATCAGTCGCTGATCGGCGATTTGCGGATGCTCGAAACGCACGCGGCGAAACGGCAGTTCGACTCGATGGAAGAGCAGCGGATGGCCGCAAAGCAAGAGCTGGCGCGGCTCGCCGACCGGCAGGTGGAGTGCGAGCAGGAGATCGAGGCGCGCGAAAGCGAAGTCGCCGTGCAGCGCGCGGCGCTGGAGGAAATGGAGCAGCGGCTGAACCAGGCGCGGCAGGCCGTGAACGACCTGAAATCGCGCATTTCAAACCACGAGAGCCGGATCATTTTCAACGAGGAACGCGCGCAGGAATTCACGCAGCTCGTCGAGCGCTACCGCGCGGACGTGGCGGGTGCGGAGGAGAAATTCCGCATTGCTGAGACCCAGCTCCACGACACCGACATCGAGCTGGAGCAGATCACCACGATGCTCGCCGGGGAGCTGCGCGTGATGGAGGAGTTGCAGGCGGCGACCGCCGCGCTCACCGGCCAGCGGCAGGAGGCCGAGCGGACGATCAGCGGCGTGGCGAATGACGCGGCGCGCATCGAGAGCCGCATCAGCGGGCTGCGCGGGCAGATTTCCAGCGTCTCGCAGCAGCGCGACGGCGCGGAGGCGCGGCTCAGCATTTTGTCCGGCGAACTGGAGCAGCTCACGTTTGCCTTCACGCAATTCACCGACCGCCTGCGCGACACCCAGGCCGAACTCGAAGGCGCGGTCAGCGACGCCGAGGCGCGCGCGGCCCAACTCGCCGACAGCGAGGCGCAACTCCGCGACGCCCAGAGCGGGCTCGCCGGGCTCGACCGGGAACTCCGCGACACCCAGCGGACGTTGGCGGAGAAGGACTCGAAACTCGAAGTGCTCCGCGCGCTCAACGAAGGCGGCGAAGGCTTCTCCGAAGGCACGCAGGCGGTGCTCCGCGGGTTGGATAATCCCGACTTTTTCAAGCCCGCGATTCTCGGCGCGCTGGCGCAGTTCATCGAGGTCGCGCCGGAATACGTCACCGCCGTGGAAGCGGCTCTGGGAGCCAATCTCCAGGCCATCGTGATGAAAGATACGATGATCGCCGAGTCGGTCATCCGCACGCTCACCGCGCAAAAACTGGGCAAGGCCGGGCTCGCGCTGCGGGAGCTGGAAACCCACTTCGATCACAAGTCCGAACCGCTCACTTTACCCGAGGGCGCGATCGACTGGCTCATCCGCAAGATCAAGCCGCAGGCCGAAGTGCAGCGGCTCGTCGAGCGGGTCGTCAATCACACCGTTCTCGTGCCCGACCTTGAAACGGCGCTCCGCGTTTTCCCGCAGGTGCGCGGCTCCGCGGTCGTCACGCTCGCGGGCGAAGTGCTCACCGGCCACGGCATTCTGCACGGCGGTCAGAGCGGCGAAGCGGTGAATTCCGTCCTCACGCGCAAAAACCAAATCACCGCGCTCGCCGCGGAAGCCGCGGTTCTGCACACGCAAATCGACAGCGTGACCCAGCGGCGCAACGACACCCTTTCCGCCATCGAAACCGCGCAGGCGCGGCTCGACGAGGCGCGCGAGGAAAAGCAGAACGCCACGCTTCACGTTTCCACGCTCCGCGGCCAGCTCGCGATGGTGGAACGCGAGGCGAAGGACACCGAACGCAAGCAGCAAAACCTCGAAGGCGAGCGGGCGAGCAGCGAGGCGCGGCATCGCGAGGCGGCGGATCGCGTCGGAGGTTTGGAAGCCGAAACCGCCGCCGGACTCGGGCAGCTCGAAGAACTCCAGACGCGCCGCGCCGAAGCGCAGAACCAGCTCGAAATCCTCCGCGCCCGCGAAGGCGAACTCGGCGGCGAACTCAACGAACTGCGCATCAAAGTCGCCACCG
>JANXSB010000396.1 GCA_025352865.1 Chthoniobacter sp.
CATCACTGCCGCCGCGAGCGAGCTGCTGCCCTCCACCCAGACCTTGATCTCGATTCCCTCCTGCGTCCGCAGCGGCGGCGCGGCCGCCACCATGACGTGCGCGAGCACCGGCGAACCCTGCATTTTGAAGGACTCCGCGCCCGCACGTGCGCTGAGCAGCGCGGCGGCGAGGAGGACGGCGATCCGGCGGTTGGGGAAAAAGGGGTGGGGCATCTATTTCGTTTCGTTCAGGCTCCAGTCATAGTCCTGATAGCTGATTTTCTTAAAGTCCGATTTCCCGCTGCGATATTTTTTCAGGAACGCCGTGACCGCCGCATCGCCGCCGAAGTCCTCCTTGTACCAGTCGAAGATTTTCGAGAGGGCCGCGCCGTCACCCTCGGGCTTCACGCCGTGCTCGCTGTTCACGTAGATGCGCGCCTGGTCGTCGAGCTGCGCGTCGAGCTTCGCCGCGTCGTAGGGTTCATTGCGCAGCGGCGGGCACGAGCGGCTCGCGCAGTTCAGCGCGAAGTGGACGCGCGGCTCCGCGAAGCGCGGGCGGATGATGTCCTTCTCCAGATGATTGAAGCTCATCTTCGTGCCCGCGACGGTGATCCGGTTGCCCATGAAAAAGGTGAACGCCAGATCCTTCACGCTCTTCGTCGGATACTTCGCCACCGCCTCGTGCAGGATCCACGCATTGTAGGCATTGATGTGAAAGGCGAGCTGCTCCTTGCTTTTCACCGTCGAGACAGGCGCGGCGGCGATGGCATCGACGACCTCCTGAATTGCCTTCACGTCATCGGCGCTGGCTTTCCACTCGGCGTATTTCACGCCACCGCCGGAGACGTATTTTTTCAAAAGCCGCGCGTAGTCGGCCTGCCAGTCGGCGGCAAAGGTGCCGGCGCTCAGCGCGAGGAAGGCGACGACGGAAGTGAGTTTTGTTTTCATGGCGGAGTGGGAGTGGAAAGGGTTGCGGTTTATTTCCCGCCGAGAGTTCTAACCACGGATTGCGCGGATTTCACGGATTTCGTTGAGGTAGGGACGGCACTCCGTGCCGTCCCTGCCTCAAAATTTGCTCCGCGCGCAGCGGAAGCCGAGATCGCATGCGGCGTAATCCGGCGCGGCTTTTTTACGCGCGCTCGGGCGGTAGTCCGCACCGTTATCCACACCGCTCAGAAACGAACCTCCGCGCGCGACCCGCTGGGCGATCCCGTTCTCGTCGCGCGCTTCCTCCTCCGATGCGGGGCCGGTCGGATTGTCGTGCCCGCTCTTTTTGTAAAAGTCCGCGCGATACCAGTCGGCGCACCATTCCCAGACGTTGCCCGCCATGTCCGCGAGGCCGTAGTTGTTTGGCGGAAAACTGCCGACCTGCATCGTCCCGCCGTAATCGTCAGCCGCGCGTTCTGTGGCCCCGAAGACATTCGCCGGCAGGCGTCCGCCGGGCCTGCTTTCCGAACCCCAGACATAGGCCGCGTGCATGATGCCGCCGCGCGCGGCGTACTCCCATTCCGCCTCGGTCGGCAGACGTTTCCCGGCCCAGTTAGCGTAGGCTGCGGCGTCTTCCCAACAGACTTGCACGACGGGAAATTTCTCGCGCCCGGCGAGGTCGGAATCCGGCCCCGTGGGATGCCGCCAGTTCGCGCCAGCGATGTACGCCCAATGAATCCAGAAGACCATTGCTCCGGCTTCCTGCCGCCCCGGCGGCGCGCCCGCGGCGGGCTTTCGCTCGGCCACAGTCACGTAGCCCGTCGCCTCCACAAACTGCGCAAACTGCGCATTCGTCACCTCCGTTTTGTCCATGAAAAAACCGCGCACCCGCACATCGTGCAGCGGCTGCTCGTCGGGCGCGCCGTCATTCGCGCCCATCGTGAATTTGCCCGGCGGAATCCACACCATCTCCCCGCCGCCCGCCTGGCCGCTGGCCGCGCGCGCCTGTTCCTTTTCGCGTTTGATGCGCCGCGCATCATTCAGCACCCAGAGCGTGGTCAGCACGAACCACGCGAAAAAAAACACGATGAGGATCACGGCCGAGCGCGTCGCCGGCGGCAGTTTGAAAGCGGATGCGGGATCGTTTTCCACAGGCGCGCAACGTGAGGACGGCCCGCGCCCGATGCAAGCCCGCTAGCTCGACAGCCCCCAGTTGAGGAGCCGGTAGCTGTCGATCCAGATGTTCTTATTGTCGCCCAGCGCGACCACGATGATGTGCCGCCCGCCGCGCGTGGCGCTGGAGATGAGGCAGTGCCCGGCGGCCTCCGTGTAGCCGGTCTTCATCCCGTTGCACGCAGCGAAGTTTTTCATCACCTTGTTCGTCGTCTCGAAGACGCGCGTGCGCCCGTCGTTGTAGTGCCACTCGATGGCTTTCTGGCACATGATTTCGCGCAGCGTGCGGTTGCGGTAGGCAAGCATCGCGACCTTCGCCATGTCGCGCGCCGTGGAGTACTGGCCGGGCGCGGGCAGGCCGTTCGGATTGACGAAATGCGAGTTGCGCATGCCGAGTTGCGCCGCGCGCGCGTTCATCTTGCGGGCGAAATCCTCGACGCTTCCGGCGTTGTCGCGCGCGAGGGCGCGGGCCACGTCATTCATGCTGTGGACGAGGAGGATGTTGAGGAAATCAATCCGCGAATAAACATTGCCGGGCTTGATGTAGAGCATCGAGGGCTCGACCCATGTGTCGCTCGCCTCCACGCGGACCTTCGCGTTGAGATTCCCCTCCTCCGCCACGAGCAGCGCGGTGAAAAGTTTCTGCGTGCTCGCGACCGGGCGCTGGCGGTCGGCATTGACCTCGTGCAGCACCTGACCCGTGCCGGCGTCGATGACCATGACCGAGCCGGCGGTCACGGCGGGGACTCCCGCGCCGGCTTCCTCGGGCGTAAAGGTTTCCTCGGGCTCGGACTGACGCGCGGGCTCCGGGGCGGGCGCGGTCTTCTTGGTTTTCTTCGTCGCGGCAAACGTCTCCGGCGTGCAGACGAGGAAAGCGAGGGCGAGACTGAGAATGGTGGCGAGGCGCTTCATGCGGCGCGTAGTAAATGGATGCGCGCCATTTCCGCAAGCGGGGATGCGAGGCGCAGACTCACTCCTTCGGCTCCGCAAGCCCCTTCGCCACATCCGCGTCGGGCGCAGCTCCGAGGTCCAGCGCCTTTTGATAATGGCGGCGCGCGAGTTCCACCGAAGGCGGCGTCCGCTGAAGGTAGAAGACGGCGAGATTGAAATGCGCCTCGGCGTAACCGGGCTCGATGTCGATGGCCTTGCGCAGTTCGTCCTCCGCGCCGGAGAGCCAGCCCTTTTTCCCGACCGTGACGCCGAGGTACTGATGCACCATCGCATTCTTCGGTTCGAGCAGCGCCGCCTGCGCGAGCGCGGCGAGCGCGGCGTCCAGCTTGTCCTGATCGTAGTAGATGACGCCGAACACGAGCCAGCCGAGCCCCGCCTCCGGCTGCGCGCGCACCGCTTTTTTCAAAAATTTCTCCGCCTCCGCGTACTGCTTCTGCCGGTAGGCCACGAGGCCGAGATTGATCGTCGTCGCCACATTGTCCGGCGCGAGCGTCAGCACTTTTTGAAAGTCCTTTTTCGCCCCGGCGAGATCGCCTTTCGCCATTTCCACCATCGCCTTTTTCGCGAGCTGTTGGGCCTCGTCGGAGACCTGTTTTTTGCCCGGCTCGTTCAGCTCGTCGGCCGGCCCGACGCGAAACTTCGGCCCCTCCGCCTGCACGACGGACGCGAGCGCGAGGAGCAGCGCGAGCAGGACGCTGGTCTTCACTTCGGGCGTCCCATTTCCTGCGCCCGCTCCGTGGCCGCGCGCACGGCGCGGAAAAAAGCCGAGCGCAAGCCCGCGGCTTCCAGCGCCTCCAGGCCCGCGATGGTCGTGCCGCCGGGGCTCGTCACTTCGTCTTTCAGCGCCGCCGGATGACGCCCCGTCTTCAGCACCATCTCCGCCGCGCCCGCCACGGTCTGCGCGGCCAGCTTCTGCGCCAGCTCGCGCGGCAGACCCATGAGCACGCCGCCGTCCGCCAGCGCCTCGATGACCAGATAGATGTAAGCCGGCCCGCTCCCGCTCAGCCCCGTCACCACATCGAGCAGATTCTCCTTCACACACACCACCTCGCCGACCGCGCCGAAAATCTTTTCCGTCAGCGCCGCGTCCGCGCCCGTCGCCGTCGCGCCGAGCGCATAGGCCGCCGCGCCTTTGTGGACCAGCGCCGGCGTGTTCGGCATCACCCGCACGATGCGCACGCCCGGCCCCGCCGCCTCCTGCAACGCCGCAATCGGCAGCCCCGCGACAATCGAAATCACCAGCTTCTCCTCCGCACCCGCGCGCAGCGAGCGCAGCGCTTCAAGCGCATCGTTCGGCTTCACGCACAGCACCAGCGCACCGGCCATCGCCACGAGGTCCGCATTCGTCTCCGCAAAAGCCACGCCCGCGACCGTCGCCAGCCGCTGCGCCGCAGCCGCGATGACATCGCTCACGATGATGTCACCAGGCGCAAGCGCGCCGCTCTGCACCACGCCCTGCACGAGCGCGGAAGCCATTTTTCCTGAACCGACGAAGCCAAGTTTCATGCGCGCCATACCACCCGCGTGCCGCCGCCGTGGGAAGCGCAATTTTCCTACCGGTCGCACTCGCCCATGACGAAATCGAGCGAGCCGAGGATGGCGACGACGTCGCTCATCATGTGGCCGGGGAGGATTTTCGGGAGGATGGAGAGATTGCAGAAGGAGGGCGCGCGGATCTTCAGCCGGTGCGGGGTGCCGCCGCCTTTGCTGTTGATGTAGAAGCCGAGTTCGCCCTTCGGATTTTCGTGGCCGAAATAGATCTCGCCCGCCGGCGCGTCAATGCCCTCGGTGTGGACGATGAAGTGGTGGATCAGCTCCTCCATTTTCGTCAGCACCGTGGTCTTGGGCGGCGGGAAATTTTTCGCATCCGTCACATTGATCCCACCGCCGGGGAGAGTGTCGATGACCTGCCGCAGGATGCGCAGCGACTCGCGCATCTCGGCCATGCGGACGGTGTAGCGGTCGTAGCAATCGCCGACGGAACCAACCGGCACGTCGAACTCGTACTGCTCGTAGCCGAGATACGGATGCTTTTTCCGCAGGTCGTGATCGACGCCGGACGCGCGCAGATTCGGCCCGGTGAGACCGTAGCCGATGGCGTCCGCTTTCGAGATGGTGCCGATGTCCTTGGTGCGATCGACGAAGATGCGGTTGCGGGAAAGGAGGTTGTCCGTCTCGTCGATCACCGCCGGCAGTTCGGCGAGGAATTTCTCCAGCAGCGGGAGGAAGGCGTCCGGCAGATCGCGCGTCTGCCCCCCCACGCGCGTGTAGCTGGTGGTGAAGCGCGCGCCGGTGAGCAGCTCGACGAGGTTGTAGATTTTTTCACGCTCGTTGAACGTGTACATGAAAATGGTGAGCGCGCCGCAATCCATGCCAAAGCAGCCGATGCCGAGGAGGTGCGAGGAGATGCGCGCCAGTTCGCAGCAGATGACGCGGATGGCCTGCCCGCGCGGCGGGAGCGTCCAGCCCATGAGCTTCTCCACGGCGAGCGCGTAGGCCACGTTGTTCGCGATGGGCGCGAGGTAATCCAGCCGGTCCGTGTAGGGGATGAACTGGTTGTAGTGCATGTTCTCGGCGATTTTTTCGTCGCCGCGATGCAGGTAGCCGATGTCCGGCGTAGCCTTGGTGATGATCTCGCCGTCCAGCTCG
>JANXSB010000397.1 GCA_025352865.1 Chthoniobacter sp.
ATCGGCCCGGAGAGCGTGAAACTTTTCGCCGCGGAAATCGCCGGCGCGAAGACCGTGATTTGGAACGGGCCGATGGGCGTTTTTGAAATCAAGGAATGCGCGACGGGCACCTTCGCCATCGCCGAAGCCATCGCCGCGAACGCCGGCTGCAAGAGCATCATCGGCGGCGGCGACAGCGTGACCGCCGTGAAGCTCGCCGGCGTCGCCGGCAAAATGACCTTCATCTCCACCGGCGGCGGCGCCTCCCTCGAACTCCTCGAAGGCAAAGCCCTCCCCGGCGTCACCGCCCTGAAAGACAAGTAAAAAAGAAGGACGGAATTACGGAATTGTTTTGGCTGCTTCCTTCACTCCTCCCCAATTCCGTTAATTTGGTTTAATTCCGTAATTCCGTTAAAAAAATCCTACCCATGCGCCGCAAAATCATCGCCGCCAACTGGAAGATGAACATGACTGTCAACGAGTCAGGTTCCTACCTCGACACCTTCCTCCTCGAAGTCGCCGAGGAAAAGCGCGTGGACATCGTCCTCTTGCCGCCTTTCACCACCATGGCCCACGTCTCCGAGCGGCTGAACAAAATCCAGAACGTGAAGCTCGGCGCGCAAAACATGCACTGGGAAATGGGCGGCGCTTTCACCGGCGAGATCAGCGGCGCGATGATCCGCGAGCTGTTCGCCCGTTACGTCGTCGTCGGCCACAGCGAGCGCCGCACGCTTTTCGGCGAGACGAATGAAATCGTGAACAAGAAAGCCCGCGCCGCGCACGAAGCCTCGCTCAAGCCCATCGTCTGCATCGGCGAAACCCTCGCCGAGCGCGACGGCGGCAAGGTCGAGCAAGTCCTCGAAACCCAACTCCGCGGCAGCCTCGCGGGACTCGAGGAAAAGACGCTCACCGACACCGTGCTCGCCTACGAACCCGTCTGGGCCATCGGCACCGGCCGCACCGCCACGCCGGAGCAGGCGCAGAGCGCGCACGCCTTCATCCGCAAAGTGCTCACCGACATTTCCGACGCCGCGACCGCCGACAAAGTCCGCATCCAGTACGGCGGCAGCGTGAAACCCGGCAACACCGTCGAACTCATGTCGCAACCCGACATCGACGGTGCCCTCGTCGGCGGTGCCAGCCTCGTCGCCCGCGACTTCGCGGAGATCATCAAACTCACGGCGGCGCTTTAGCTGGCAGGCACGTCTGGGCAAACCTGCCTCACGACTTCTTTCACAATCGCTGCACGCAAAAAAAGCCCCGGCCTCGCGAGGAGGCCGGGGCTTTGGAAATCAGCGCGGTGGCGCTTACTTCGCCGGTTCGGCGGGTTTGGCCGCATCCTTCGCGGCGTCGCCGACTTTGTCCGCAGCGTCTTTCGCGGCATCCTTGGTCGCATCGACGGCTTTCGCGGCGGCGTCCTTGGCGGCATCGGCGGCCTTGTCGATCGCGGCGGCGGCGGCGGGAGCCTTCTCCTTGGCGGTCTCCTTGGCTTCTTCGATCTTGGTCGAAGCGGCGGCCTTGGCTTCTTCAGCCTTCGAGTCAACCATCGTCTTCGCGTCTTCGATTTTGTCGGAGATGGCGGCGTCTTTCTTTTCACAAGCCGTGAAGCCGAGGGCGGCGACGGCGGCGAGGGCAAACATGGGGTTCAGTTTCATAGGGATTTTGGGTTTCGTGGTTTTGTGCGGAAGGGGATCCACCGCACGCGGCAGGCTGGCCATGTGACCGGAGCCTGTCAATCGCGACAACCGGCGCGGCGGCGATTACTTGGCGAGGAGTTTTTCGAGGAGCGAATTCATCCGCGCGAGCATTGCGCGCGGGTCGTCGAGCAGGCCGGCGGCGACGAGTGCATTGTCGAAAATCTGCTCGCTGACTTCGCCGGCGAGGGCGGCGTCGGTGTGGCGGATTTTTTCGAGCTGCGCGAGCATCGGGTGGCCGGGGTTGATCTCGAGGTCGGGCTTGGCGTCGAGGCTCGGGCCACCTTCGCGGTTCATCATCTTCATCACGCGGCGCATGCTGGAGGTGAGATGCGCGTCGCTGTCCACGACGACCGCCGGGCTGCCGGTCAGGCGCTTCGACACGCGCACTTCGCCGACGCGCTCGCCGAGGGTTTCTTTCACGAAGTTTGCCAGCATCCGCGCCTCGTCGCTGCTCATCGCGTAGGTCTTGTCCTCCTCGTGTTTGAGGTCAGCTTTTTCCGCGGCGACGAGCCGCTTTTTGTCGAACTCGCGCAGGTTCTCCA
>JANXSB010000408.1 GCA_025352865.1 Chthoniobacter sp.
CGAGCACCGCGGCGGTGAGCGTGAGGAGCATGAGGCTGTCGAAATGCCCCGCGCCTGCGCAGGCGTACGCGACGGCGGGATTCCACGCGTACCACGCGGCGGTGCGATGGCGGTCGGGGCCGCCGATCAGGGAGAGCAGGAGTTCGATGGTCGCGAGATCGGCGAGGACAAAGACGAGTTTGAAAACGATGGCCGATGCCATTTTTTGCGTGGCGACGGGAACAAGACTGGCGAGCGCGATGAAGATG
The DNA here is from genome assembly GCA_025352865.1 of Chthoniobacter sp. Taxonomy (GTDB): domain Bacteria; phylum Verrucomicrobiota; class Verrucomicrobiia; order Chthoniobacterales; family Chthoniobacteraceae; genus Chthoniobacter. The sequence continues at coordinate 249 of JANXSB010000408.1, forward strand.
AGTTCGGTCGCGGGCGGATAGATCGCCGCGGATTCGGGGTGGTTGATTTGCCACCAATCGTCATCGCGAAAATCCACCAGCTCGGTCGAGTCGGGACTTTCCACGTAGGGATTGAACCCGTGCTGCTGGATGCGCCCTTCCCACAGGTAGCGCCACATGTCGTCGCCCGGCTCCATCGGCAGCAGCACGACCCGCAGGGCGATGGCGACGAACCAAAACAGCACCGCCTGATTTTGCGCGCGGCCTTTCGGAAAAAAGCGCACCGCCGCGAGGAAGCACACGCCCGCGCCGAGCAGCATGCCGACGAGCCGTGCCGGATGGCCGGGAATGCCGAGGTCGCCGACCTCCAGCGCACCGAAGAGCAGCGCGAATTCCGCGATGAGCGCGAAAAAAAACACGACAGGCCCGCGGCTCGCGCGCGGCGTTTCCGCGGGCGCATTCACGCCTTGGGCGCGGGCTTGCCCGCGGCGCCGAAGACGCGCATCAGGTCGCACTTTTGCGCGGCGGCGATGACCAGGTCGGCGACGCGCCGTTTCAACCGCCGCGCGCGCAGATAAAGCCACACGACGATGAGCGCGTAGAGCACCCACCACGCGGCGTCGTGGTGTTTCGTAAAAGCGACGCGGTAGAGCAGCCCGGAGAGCAGCACGAAATTGAGCAAAATGGTCATCGCGACCGCCTGATAGTTGAGCCGCACGCGCGTCAGGCACTTCGGCCCGCCGTGGTATTCCGTGACCGTGCGGACGGCGATCGACCAGAACTGGTTGCCGTAAATCTGCATGTCCCAATCCTTCCAGCCGGTGTCCGCGGAGTAGCGCCAGCCTTCGTCTTCGAGCAGTTGGAAAATCTCCGTCAGCAATTGCTCGCGGCCTTTGCCCGTCTCATTCCACAGGTCGATTTTCGAGCTGCCGCCCTGGCGGCTCACGCGCGGGACATCCGCCTCGGGCTTGGCGATGACGGCGCGGGGCGTCTGCTTGTATTTCATCCAGGTGAAATAGCGCGCCCACCCGCGGCCGAGCGGCTGCATGAAGGCGAGAAACGCGACGAGCAGCCGCGCGCGGATGGTGTCGAACTTCGGCTCGATGCGCGCGTGGATCATGTAGCTCAGCGCGACGAGGAACGTGCCGAGAAACATCATCATCGGCACCATGCGGATTTTTTCCAGCGGCCACCCGAGCACCGCGATGAAGGCGGTGAGCACGACCCACTCGACGCTGCTCAAATAGGCTGCGAGTTCGCTTTGCGGCGTGGGATAAATCGACTGGAACAAACCCTGCCCGAAGACGCCGTGATAGATGACGGGTTTGTTGAAGAGCCAGGTGAAACGCGGTGCGCCGTAGATCTGGCCTTTCCATTTCGCGGTGCCGGTCGGGCCGAAAAAAATGAGGTGCTTGAAGCGCAGCATCGACTCCGCTTCGCCGTAGCCTTCCTGCTGTGCGCGAAAGGCCTTGAGCGTGAAGCGGCGGTAGTGCCACACGATCGCGCTCGGCGAGAAAGCGATGACGCCGCCGTTGGTTTGCAAGCGCCAGCAAAAGTCCACGTCGTCGCCCGCCTTGCGATACTCCGTGTCGAATCCGCCGATGCTTTCATACGCCGCGCGGTGAAACGCCATGTTGCAGCCGGGGATGTGCTCGGCCACGACATCCGTGAGCAGCACATGGCTCGGCCCGCCGGGCGCGGCGCAGACCGCGGCCTGAATCCAATTGACCGCGGGTGGCGAAATGTTCGGCCCGCCCACGCCCACGTAATCGCCGCTGAGCAGCGTGCCGACCATGAAGTAAAGCCAGTCGGGATCGGCCATGCAGTCGCCGTCGGTGTAGGCGAAAATCTCGCCGCGCGCCGCGTGCGCGCCGGCATTGCGCGCGTAGCTCAGACCCATGTTCGGCTGCACGATGTGGATGAGCCCCGGCAGCTTTCCGCCGCCGTCATACACCTCCACGCGCGCCTCGTGATGCTGTCCGCCGATGACCGCGCTTTCGTCTTTCACCACCGCCGGCACACGCGCGCGGCGCTCGTCGAGCCATTTGCTGACGAGCTTTTGCGTGTCGTCCTTTGAGCCGTCGTCCACGAGCACGATCTCGAAATCGGGATAGGTCACCTCGTCGAGCGAGCGCAGGCAGTCGCCGAGCGTCTGGCCGCCGTTGTAGCTGCACACGATGACGCTGACCTTTGGATAACGCGGCAGCGCCACCCGCTGCGTCATCGAGCTTTCGCCGCGCAGAAATTCCTTGAGCGTGTGAAAGGCTTTCTTCGGCTGCCGCTCGCGCGTGACGAGGCCGAAGGCCCAGTCCGTGATGTCGTGCCCGCCGGTGAACCACTCATCCGTCCACGCGAAAAAGATCGTCCCCGCCGCGCCGCCGCGCACCACGCTTTCGAGATGCCATGCCAGCACGCTCGCCTGCTCGTCCTCGCCCTTGCGAATCGTATCCATGCCGAATTCCCCAAAGATCAGCGGCTTGTCCTCCGCCAGGTTTTGCAGCCGCGCGAGATACTTTTCAAAATCCCGCTGCCGCTCGAGATAGACGTTGTAGGAGACGAAATCGACATTGCCCGGCAGCAGGTATTCCGTCGGCGGATAGCTGGCAAAACTGTAGAGCGCCCGCGGGTCCGCCGCGCGGGCGATGCGGATGAGTTTCTCCACAAACTCGATGACCCGCTGCGCGCCCAGCCAGCGCACGATCGCGAACGGAATCTCATTCCCCACGTAATAGCCAAAGACCGCCTCGTGCCCCGCGTTCTTCGCCACGCCCGCGCGGATCGTCTCCTCCACCTGCCGGCGGATTTCCCCGTTGTTCAGAAACTCGATGTGTTCCGCCCACGGGATCGAGATGAGCACGCGCAGCCGGAACTCCCGCGCGAGATCGAGGAACCATTTCGGCGGGACGTGGTAGATGCGCAGCAGATTGATCCCTATCTCCTGCATCAGCGCAAAATCGCGCTGCGCCTTCTCCGGGTCGCCCACGAAATCCCCCGCCGCATCCGGCGCGAACGGTCCGTAGGTCACGCCCTTGATGAACCACTTTTTGTCGCCCTCGAAAAAGAACTTCGCCCGCACGCGGATCGGCGCGAGCGGGGCGGTGGCGGTGGCGGGCTGGGCGTCTGGCATTTTGAAAAAGAGCGTCCTTCTTAATGCGCCGCCCCGCGCTCGGCAAGCCGTCGGCCAAAATGCTTTGACGCTCCCGCGGGGTGCTGGAATAAGAACCGCCCATTCTATGAACACCGTCCATTCCCTCAAGACCGTCAAAAAGAACGTCGGCAAAATCGTCGAGGCCGAACTCGAAGCCACCGGCGGGCTGCTGCGCCTCGCGCCCGCGTGGGTGCCGCGCAGCTTTCTCCAGCCGGGCAAGCGGCTGAAGCTGCACCCGGACGACCTCTACGCCTACGGCCTGAACCGCGGCGGCATCGACGAGCGCTGGTTTGCCTCGACCACGCCCGCGGCGAATGAAGGCCGCGTGCCGGACGAGGGCTACAGCTACGTGGTCGCGGGCGGCACGCGCTTCACCCTCGCGCAGGCGGTGGCGGAGTGCGGGGCCACGGTCATCGGTGAGAAGATTTGGAAGAAGTATCAGCGCTGGCCGGTGTACTCGAAGTTCTTTGATAACATGGGCCCCATCCCGCACCACATGCACCAGTCGAAGAAACAGGCGGCGCTCGTGGGGCAGGAGGGCAAGCCGGAGTCCTATTACTTCCCGCCGCAGCATAATAACGTGGGGAATAACTTTCCTTACACCTTCATGGGTTTCGAGCCTGGCACCACCAAGGCGCAGGTAAGGAAGACGCTGGAAGATTGGAACAAAGGTGACAATGGCATCCTCGACCTGTCCAAGGCCTACCGCCTGAAAGTCGGCAGCGGCTGGCTTATCGACCCCTGTATCCTCCACGCGCCCGGCTCGCTCTGCACTTATGAGCCGCAGTGGGGCAGCGATGTCTTTGGCATGTATCAGTCCCTCGTCGAGGGCCGCGAGGTGCCTTGGTCTTTGTTAGTAAAGGATATGCCCAAGTCGAAGCACAAGGACTTGGACTTCATCGTGGATCAACTGGACTGGGATAAGAACGTGGACCCTAAGTTCAAGGACAACCATTACCTCGAACCCGTCCCCGTCGCCGACACCCGCAGCGAGGGTTACGTGGATCGCTGGATCGTCTATGGCAAGGTCGATGGCGAGCAGCTTTTCACCGCCAAGGAACTGACCGTCGAGCCCGGCGCCGTCTGCACCATCCGGGACAAAGGCGCCTACGGCCTCATCTGCGTGCAAGGCCGCGGCGCGATCAACGGCCAGGCGCTCAACAGTCCGAAACTCATCCGCTTCCACGAACTGACCGAGGACGAGTTCTTCTGCACCGAGGACGGCGCGAAAGCCGGCGTCACCTTTGCCAATACCAGCGAGACCGAGCCCCTCGTCTGCCTGCGTTACTTTGGCCCCGAGGTGAACCCCGACGCCCCGGCGATGGGTGCCTACCGGAAGAATAAGTTCGACTGAGCCGCAGGCTGGAGTGGCCGGCATGAGGGCAAAAAAGGGGTTGACGGGGGGAGGGTGGGGCGTGTAGGACGTTGGGCGTGATTTTCCCCGGAGATAGTTTGGTTTGGTGCCGCCGCGCTTTGCGTGGGGCGGGGGTGTGTCTGGGGGTGGCGGGTGGGGGAAATGGTGTTGCGAACATCTCCGTGGGTGTGGCTCCCCACGCCGAGGGGCGGGCTCCTTTTTCAGAATGGGCGCTCACCTTTTCGCGGAAGCGGCTCACCTTTTCGCGGAAGCGGCTCACCTTTTCGCGGAAGCGGCTCACCCAGACAAAGGGTGCGCTCACCCAGACGAAGGGTGCGCTCACCCAGACGAAGGGTGTGCTCACCCAGACGAAGGGTGTGCTCACCCAGACAAAGGGTGTGCTCACCCAGACAAAAGGGGCACGCCCCTTTTCACGGATGCGGCTCACCTTTTCACGGATGGGGCTCACCTTTTCACGGATGGGGCTCACCTTTTCAAAAGGTGCGCTCACCTTTTCGTTGAGGGAGGCCCGTTTTCCAGAGTAAAGCGCCATTTTCAGCCTGTCCGACCCCGTTTTCCCGCGACCAACCCACCACCCCTAGAAAGACCCCAAGACCATGCCTACCCATAACTCCTACTTTCCACCCCGCGGCGGCGACCAGATACCTTGGTTGAAGAATTACCGCCAAAAGGTCGCCAATTACTTGGCGGCG
>JANXSB010000421.1 GCA_025352865.1 Chthoniobacter sp.
CAGCGGGGAGTCCGTCGCGCCAGGACGTTGAACTCGACCGGCATCCACGGATAAGTGGGCGAGGGGAGGGAGGGGAGGATGGCGATGGGATGAAAGCCATGCCCGTCGAGCAGGCGGAGGAGCCGCAGCAGGGCGTTTTCGGCCGCGCTTTCCTCACGGATCGTGGACACTTCCACGACCACCGACAGGGTCGCGGCGAGCACGTCTTTGGCCCCTGCGAAGACATCGAACTCCGCGCCCTCGACATCAATTTTCAACAAGTCCACATGGCCGATGCCTTGCTCACGCGCAACATCGTCGAGGCGGCGCACTCGGCAGGGAATCTTGCGGATTTCACCTGCGTTGGCGGTCGATTCGAGGTAGCTGCGGGAAAAGCCTTTCAAGCTCCCGATTTCGTCGCGCTCGGGGGCGATGTGCAGATCGAGCGTGCCTTCCGCGTCGCTTAGCGCGCAGGTTTCCAGCTTCCACAAAGGCGCGTGCCGCTGGCAGCGCCGTTCGAGAATGGGCCGCAGCACGGGGAGCGGCTCGAAGAGCAGCACGCGCGCGGCCGGAAACGAAGCGCTCGCGGCTTCGGAAAAATCGCCGTGGTTTGCACCGACATCCACGACGAGGGAAACCTCGTGCAGCCCGAGCCGGCTGATCCAGATGAGGAAGTCGTTGTAACAGGTGCGGTTGTGCGGGAGGGCTGGAAAAAGACGCCGCGGCAGGAGCGGCAGACCCATAAGATTCAGCCCGCCGGATTTCCGGCAGGCCTCAAAGTAACGGGCGATTTTTTCGTGGGGTTTCAATCCGCCATGCTTGGCCGCAATCATTTACGCGGTCAAACAATTCCCATCGACGTGAACTGTGCCGGAATCTACATCAGCCAAACACCGCCGTGAAAGTCGTCCACCTGTGTTATCTGCCCATCCCGAAAGAGCATCCGGACTATGAAAAAGTGTGGTGTCATCCGGGCCGCTGGGCGCTGAACCTGGCTATTGCCCAGCGCGCGCACACCGGCATCGAGCCGGAGCTGATCGTGCAGATACCGGGTGCGGCGCGGGATTTCGAGTCGGTCATCGACGGCATCCCCGTGCATTTTGTCGCTGCGCCGGATCGCCTGCGCTCGGCCACGTTTTTCTACTTCGACACCCGGCGCATCGCCGCCCGCGCGCTCGCGCTGCGCCCCGACCTCGTGCATGCGCACGGCACCGAGGACTGCTACGCGCTCGCTGCATTGCACACGGGGCGGCCCAGCGTCATCACCGCGCAGGGGCTTTTTTTTCTGATCAATGCGGTGGTTCCGCCGCGGCGTTTCTCTCGCGAGAGCATCGTGGAAATGACCGAGCGTTCTGCTTTGCGCCGCGCCCGCCATGTCATCGCGAAAAGCACCTATGTCGCCGAGGCCCTGCAGCGTCAGTTTCCGCACCTCGCGCTGCACCGCATCCCGAATACCTTCGACGCGCGGCTCGCGGAGATTCGCGGAGAGAAAGAGCCGCGCCTGCTCGTCTTCATCGGCAGCCTCGTCCGGCGCAAGGGCCTCGACCTCCTCGCCGATGCGCTCGCGGAAGTGCAGCGCACCTTGCCCGACGTGCGTCTGTGGGTCTTTGGCGACCAGCCCGGCGCGCCGTCCGCATACGAGACGCAGATGAAGACCCGGCTGCGCGCGCTCATGGAGGAACGCGTCATTTTTCACGGCACCGTGCCGGCGCGGGATGTGGCGCACGCGCTGGCCCGTGCCACCGCGCTGGCCGCACCGTCGCGGGAGGAAATGTTTGGCAACCAACTCATCGAGGCGCTCGTCGTGGGCACGCACGGCATCGTGACCGACGGCACGGCGCTGGCGGAAAACGTGCGGCGGTTTGGCAACGGGACGATCGTCCCGCAGGAGGACGCGCCGGCGCTCGCGGCGGCGATCAGCGGCGCGCTCGTGCGTGGCGAATTTCCCGAGCGAGACTCCGCACGCGAGCGGGTCTTTGCGGCGATGGGGCCGGAGGTCGTAGCGCGCCAGCACGAGGCGCTCTACCGCGAGGTGCTCGGCGGGGCGTAGTCGGCGGGTGAAAGCACGGGCGCCCCGCGCGCTGCCACGCGGGCTTCCCATTCGCGGCACGATCCCGTATTGCCTTGCGCATGGCCCTTCCCAATTCCCTCTACGTGCTCATCCTCGCCGGCGGCAGCGGCGAGCGCTTCTGGCCGCTCAGCCGGCGCGCGCGGCCCAAGCAACTGCTCTCGCTTTTCTCGAAGGAGACGCTGCTCGAAGCCACCATCCGCCGGCTCGACGGCCTCGTACCGCCAGAGCAGATCCTCATCCTCACGAATGCCGACCAGGAGGCCGGGGTGCGCGCGCTCTGCCCGCAGTTGCCGCGGGAAAACATCGTCGCCGAGCCGGCGAAGCGCGACACCGCGGCGGCCATCGCGCTCGGCGTGGGCTGGATCGCGCAGCGCGCACCGCAGGCCACGATGGTCGTGCTGCCGGCGGATCATCTCATCAAGGACAGCGCCGGTTTTCAGCGCACGCTGCGCACCGCGGCGGCGGCAGCGGAACAGACCGGAGAGCTTGTGACTATCGGCATCCAGCCGACGTGGGCGTGTCCGGGTTTCGGCTACATCGAGCAGGGCGCGGCGTGTGCGCTGGCGAATGGCGTCGCGGGCGGGCCGGGGGTTTTCGAGGTCACACGCTTCCGCGAAAAGCCGGATGCGGAACTCGCCGCGGAATTTTTGCGGCAGGGAAATTTCCGCTGGAACGCGGGCATGTTCATCTGGTCGATCCCGGCGATCCTCGCGGCCTTCAACCGGCACGTGCCGGTGCTCGGCGAGTTCGTCGGGCGCGTGCATGCAGGGGAAAATTTCGCGGGGCTGTTGGCGAACGATTTTCCAAAACTGCCGAAAATTTCCATCGACTACGCGGTCATGGAAAAGACCGAGCGCGTGCTCATGGTCGAGGCGGCGTTCGACTGGGACGACGTGGGAAGCTGGACCGCCGTGGCGAAATACCTCACCGCCGACGAGCACGGGAACCAGTCCAACGGCCCGGTGCAAACCATCGACGCGGCGAACAACATCGTCTTCACCGACCAGCCGCGGACCATCGCGCTGCTCGGCGTGAGCGACCTCATCGTGGTGCAGACCGCCGACGCGTTGCTTGTGTGCAGCCGGCACGAGGCGGAGAAAATCAAGCAGATCGTCG
>JANXSB010000505.1 GCA_025352865.1 Chthoniobacter sp.
CGTTCTTTTGCAGGAAATGATTCACGAGCAGCGGGATGTCGTCGGGCCGCTCGCGGAGGGCGGGCATTTCGATGGGGATGACGGCAAGGCGGTAGTAGAGATCCTCGCGGAAATTGCCGCTCTTGATCTTGTCGCCGAGCAGTTCATTGGTCGCGGCGAGGACGCGCACATTGATCGAGATGGTCTTGTTGTCGCCCACGCGGCGGATTTGCCGCTCCTGTAAGACGCGGAGCAGTTTCGTCTGGAGCGGCTGGGCCATGGAGTTGACCTCGTCGAGGAAAATGGTGCCGAGTTCCGCTTCCTCGAAGAGTCCCATCTTGTCCGCGACCGCGCCGGTGAACGATCCCTTTTTGTGCCCGAATAACTCGGACTCGAGCAGGTTCTCCGGCAGCGCGGAACAGTTGATCGCGACGAAGGGCTGGTGCTGCCGGGTGCTGTTGAAATGGAGCGCGCGGGCGACGAGTTCCTTGCCGGTGCCGCTTTCGCCCTGGATCAGAATGGTGCTGTCCGTGTCGGCCACCTTGGCGATGAGGTTGTAGATTTCCTGCATCCGCTCGGAGGTGCCGATGATGTTTTCAAAGCGGTACTTCTCCTTGACGATCTGCCGCAGGTTCTTGTTCTCCCGAACGAGACTCTGATTATCCAGCGCGCGCTGGATGGTGATCTGCAGCTCGTCCACTTTGAAGGGCTTGGTGATGTAGTCGTAGGCTCCCAGCTTCATCGCCTCCAGCGCGGTCTCCACGGTCTTATAGGCGGTGATCAAAATGACCGGCGTCTGCGGCAGCACCTCGCGGCACTCGCGCAGGATGTCGAGCCCGCCCACCTTGTCCATCCGCATGTCGGTGATGACGAGCTGCGGGGCGTGGGTGGAGAGGTTTTCCAGCGCCTTTGCGCCGGAGGAGTAGGCCACGGTCTGGTGTCCACGTTCCTGGCAAATGTCGGAGATGACCGACACCATCGCGGGGTCGTCGTCGATGATGAGAATTCTAGCCATAAGAGGGTGTTTCGCGGGAATGAGATAGTTGCAGAGGTGAGAAATGGGAAGAGGAATGTGGCGAAACTTTTCGCGCGCCAATCACGGCTGGGTGATGCGCAGGCGGAGGAACTGGCGGGTGACGCCGACCTGCCTTTTGGTGCCGCAGCCGCAAAAGGCATCGGCGCGGCGGCACTTCCTCCCGCGTGTCAGGTCTGCGCCGGCCAGTCGAGCGCGTGCCGCTGCAAATCCTCGAGCGCAACAAACTCCAGCGCCGAAATGTGCGTGGCCGCGAGCCTGACCTGCGGCGCGCAGTCGGCCTCCAGCGCGTCCTGCCAGCGCGTGACGCAAAGGCACCAGCGGTCGCCCGGTTGCAAACCGGGAAACGCATACTCCGGCACGGGCGTGGAGAGGTCATTCCCCGCCGCGCGCGAAAACCGCAGGAACTCCGCCGTGGCCTGGATGCAGACCGTGTGCAGCCCGCGGTCGCCCGGCCCGGTGTGGCAGCAGCCGTCGCGGTAGAAGCCGGTGAGCGGCTCGAAACTGCACGGCTGGAGTGGCGTGCCGAGGACGTTGCTCGCCTGGGACATCGCCCGTCAGATTTTGTCGCTCGAATACTCCCAGCCCGCGCGGTACTTCGCGCGTTTGATGAAGCGGTTCGCGTCCGGCAGATTGACCACGTTGAGGTTTTTCGAGTCCCACTCGATCCGCTTTCCGGCCACCCGCATGGCGAGCCCGCCGATGAGCGTGAGTTCGGTCAGCGGCACCGAGTAGTCGAACTGCGACATGAACGGAAACGCCTTCCCGTTCTTGATCGCGAGCGTCCATTCTTCCTGCGGATTGCCGGCCTTGGGGCTGCGTTCGAGGGTCTTGGCGGGCGGGTTGGCGGTGAACTCCTCGTGCCGTTTTTTCGGCCAGATCTTCGGGTCGCGCGCCTGGTCGGCCTTGTTCAAAAGCACGCCCTCGGTGCCGACGATCATCCATCCGCCTTCGCTCGGCTGGCCGACTTTCGCGGCGTCCTTGTGGGCAAAGGCCTCGACCATGTCGATGACCTCGGGGAACGGCGGCAGATACGGCGTGCCGTCGGGCTTTTTCCCCTCGTACCACGTCAGCGTCACATCGCCGTGTTTCGCTACGTTGGGGAATTCCATTTTCACGATCGAGCCGGTGGGCCAGGCGATGTCGGTGAGATCATCGACCTGCGTGGCGGTGACGAACCGCGGCACGCCGAGGTCGAGCGCCCACGAGGCGGCGTCGATGAGATGGCAGCCCATGTCGCCAAACGCGCCGGCACCCCACTCGAGAAAGCCGCGCCATTTGAACGGATGAATGTCCGGCGAATACTCGTGATCTGGCGTGGCCGCGAGCCACTGCTGCCAGTCGAGATTTTCCGGGATGTCGCCGGGCTTGAGGGAGGCGGCTTTTCCCTGCGGCCAGATCGGGCGGTTCGTCCAGACGTGGACTTCCTTCACCTTGCCGATGGCACCCGCGGCGATCCATTCCTTGACGAGGCGGTTGTCGTCGTAGGTGTGGCCCTGGTTTCCCATCTGCGAAATGATGCCCTTCTTCCTCGCCGCCTTGTGCATTTCGCGCACTTCCCAAAGCGTGTTGGCGAGCGGCTTCTGCACGCACACATGCTTGCCCAGCGCCATCGCGTGCATGGCCGCCGGATAGTGCGCGTGGTCAGGCGTGGAGACGGTCACGGCGTCGATCTCTTTCACCTCGTCGAGCATCTTGCGGAAATCGCGGTATTGCTTCGCGCCCGGATATTTTTCCGCCGCCTTCGCGAGCGTCTTCGCGTCCACATCGCAGATCGCCACCACCTCATTGTCCTTCGACGCGCCGCTCAGATCCGATTCGCCCTTTCCCCCGCACCCGATGGCCGCGATGCCCAGTTTTTTTCCCGGTGATCCCCCACCCTCCTGCGCCCAGAAAACGCGCGGAAGGACGAGCCCGCCGCTGGTCACGGCGAGGCTTTTGATGAAGGTGCGGCGGGAGGGACGGGATGGATGATTTTTCATGGGAGTCGGGGAGTTGGGTTTTTTTGCAAACGGCGGAAGCGCCGAGGACATAACCATGAGCCGCGCGAAAATTTAGGCGAGACAAACCCGCGGCCGTTCACGCGCAATTTTCCGCAATGATTTCTTGCCATGCGGTGAGGAAGTCCCACCTTTCTCCATAAGGAAGCCAAGGCCCGAAAAACGCAGCGAGTAAAAAACCTTATGGAACAACTCATCACCGTCGCCACCTTCAATGACCGCGAGCCCGCGGAAAAAATCGCCAGCCGGCTTCGCGACGCCGGCTACACCGCCGAGATCTACGACGAGTCCCACGAGCAGAAATGGAAGCTCTTCAATCTCCACCCGCGCGCCCACATGCGCGTCCGCGTGCATTCGCACGAGGCCGACTCCGCGCACGCCCGGCTGAAGGAATGGCACGAGACCGAAGGCGCTCTCGCCGCCGCCGTCCACTGCCCAGAATGCGGCTCATCGAAGATCGAGTTCCCGCAATTTTCCCGCCGCACGCTCATGGGCGCGCTCCCCGCCGCGCTCGCCGCGACCGGCGTCATCGCGCAGGAATACTACTGCGAGGACTGCCACTTCACCTGGCCTGACAAAGTCGAAGCCACGCCCGACCTCGACATCCTCAACTGGCCGAAGGCGACGCCCGCGTCGTGAGATTTTTCAGCGCGGGCTCGCGGTCAGCTCGGCACTGAAAACATTCTCGATCCAGTGCGCGACGAAGAACTGCTTTTCCGTCGGCAGCCAGTGCTCGGAAGTGCCGATGATCGGACGCAGCGCCGTAGTCATCTGGAGACAGACGAGGAGAAAAATCACTGTCCAGACCTTGAGATGCACACGCTCGGAAACGCCGAGCACTTTCGTCAAATGCCCGAGCAGCCGCAGGCCAAACCATGTGGCAATCAGCCAGAAGAGCAGATGCAGCGTGCCGATGAAGGCGACGGATTCCGTGGACTGCGAAAACACCCACGCCACCGGAGCGAAGCCGAGCAGCAAAACGCCGGTCAGCGCGAGCGCGGCGAAAAGCACGCCCGCCATCCCACGCAGCGAAACCTCCGCGCCCGTGAGGCACGCAAAAATGTAGAGGCTCGGGAAGCAGATGAGTGCGCTGAGCAGCGCACCCGCACTCACTTTCACCGAAGCCGCGAGGAGCTGCGTGCCGCCGGAAAACGAGCCGATGAGCAGCCCATAAAGCGCAAACGCCGGCACCGCCGCGAGCGCAAGCAGCAGCCAGTGGCGCGAGGGTCGCGGATCGCAGAGCGCGTGGATTAAAACGACGGGCCGCTTGAGCAGCGTATCGAGAATCGCGCCGAGACCGGCGTCGGGCGGGAATGATGGCGGATTGGCGGCGGTGGGCAGGTTCGGTGGTTCGGTTGGTTGGTTCATGTTGGTTTGGGTTTAGTTGAGGAGGTGCCGGAGGGCGTGAAAGACGGCTTCGTAAAAATTGCCGCGCATCGGATCGTCGGACAGAAAATGGACCGCCATGTCGGGCATGCCGAAGAAGGGCCGCAGCACCATCGAGAGCTGCGCGCCGAGGAAGAGATTGCCCGCGAGCCAGCTCCAGAAAACGCGCCGCGCCGCGCCGGGCGTTTCGCAGCACCGCTCCAGCAGGCGCAGCAGCCGCCGGTTCGCCACCACGCCCGCATACGCGATGAAGATCACCGTGAATAGCAGCGTCAGGTTGTGCCCCGTGTCGCGCGCAACCGAGTCGGGCGTCGGCGTATTGAGGCAAATGAAAAGCGCCACCGGACTCAGCGCCGCGAGCACCAACGCCAGAATGGTGAAGCTCATCAGAATCGCCAGCGACGTCTGCCGGAAACTCAGCCCCGATCCGAGCACCTGCGCGAGCAATCCGTTCAGCAAGGCATTGCCGCCGCACGTCAGAAAAATCAGCAGCGGCATTTTGACCGCCGTATAGACGGCCTGCAGCGGCGCGCGCCACAACCCGACCACGCCGCCGTACAGCGCGCAGCCCGCGGCAATCGTCAGCACGCACGTCAGCAGCCACCGCGGCTCGCGCTCATCGAGCCACGGCGCGATGCGCTCCGAGTCTCCACGGCAAAGAATCACGAGTCGGCGCAACGCTTGCATCAGGCGAGAGCGGGCTGCGGTTGCGCGGCGATTTGTTTCAGCCGCTTATGCACCGCCGCCACGGTTTCTTTCAGCGTCGAAGTGCCGGCGGTGAGGCCCACGTTTTCCGCTTTGCAAAACCACGCGGGATCGAGTTCCTCCGCGCGCTCGATGTGGAAAACGGCGAGCCCGGCGGCGCTCGCGGCGGTCACGAGCTGGAGGGTGTTGTTGCTGTTCAGCCCGCCGACCACGACCATCGTGTCACACTCCGCGAGCAGCTTGCGCAGCGCGTTCTGCCGGTTCTTCGTCGGTTGGCAAACGGTGTCGGTGAAACGCACCTCGCTCTCCGGCCGCGCCGCGCGGATCGCCTCGACGAGCGCGCGCACCTTTTCCACGGGCTGCGTGGTCTGCGAGATCACGCCGTAGCGTTCGCGGTGCGGGAGGTGGAAAATGTCGCCTTCATTTTCGATCACGCAGGCGTCGGGAAAATCGCCCGTCAGTCCCTCGACCTCGACGTGCCCGCGTTTGCCGATGACTACGGGCGCATAGCCGAGACTCACGAGCAGACCGAGCTGCCCGTGCGCGTGCCGCACCAGCGGGCACGTCCCGTCCGCCACACCGAAACCGGCCCCGCGCCAATCCGCGCGCTTCCGATCCGATGCGCCGTGCGCGGTGATCATCACCTGCGGCGTCGGTGCGGACTCACCCGCCAGCGCGCCCTCGCGCACGCCGCGCTGTGCCAGCCGTTCGCGGACGACGGGATTGTGGACGAGTTCCCCGAGGATGGTGAGCGGCCCCTGCGCCG
>JANXSB010000522.1 GCA_025352865.1 Chthoniobacter sp.
CGAGCAGTTCCTCATCGGGAATGGACGACCACAAAAAGAACGAAAGCCGCGACGCCATCTCGACATCGCTCACCTTGGCCGCCGCGACGACCGCACCCGGCGGCGGCTTCTGCGGGGTGCGATCCTCCTCGATGCGGAACAGAAAATCCGCCGACACGAGCACCGGCTTCAGCGTCTTGCGCAGCGCAGCGCGCGGCGCATCTCCTTTTGTGATCGCCGAGTCGTAGAGCTTCATCAGCCGCTCCGTCTCCGCGGGCGCGATCGGCCGCCGCCATGCGAGCCGCGCAAACTGCGCGACGAGCTTCCCCGCCGCCGCGCGATCCGCATTTTCCGGCACGCCGTCAAAAAATTTCGCCCGCGATTTCTTCAATTTTTCCTCCACCGGCTTGCGTTCCCAATCCGGCTTCGCATCCCACTGCGGATCGGGTTCGCCGAAGAGCCGCGTCAGCGCCATGTCCGCCGCCGCGAAATATTTTTCGAGCAGTGACGGCGGCAGATTCAGCGCCGCCGCCACGTTCTCGAAACTGCTCCCCGTCGAGTCCTCGGGGATTCCGACCAGCACCGAAAAGTCGAGTTCCACCCCCGTCAGATCACGCACCGCATTGCTGTATTCCGAACGGCTCAGCCGCCGCGCGAGCGACGGCCCCGGATCGGTCAGCGATGGATGCCCGCTGTCGAGCAGCGCGAGAATTTTCTTCACCCCGCCGACGACGACCTCGCCGTGCATCGGCGTGAATTTGTCATCGTCCGGCGGCATCTCCTCCGTCCGCACCGCCTCGATCACGCGCTGCCAGAGTTTGTACTTTTTCAGCACCGCGCCCTCGCTGTCGAACTGCGTGAGATCGATCCCGCCCTTGTGCTTCTCCGCGTTGTGGCACTTGAAGCAATGCTCCTGCAGCATCGGCCGCAGCTTCTGCTGAAACTCGCCAGCCGCGGGTGCCGCCGGTTTTTTTTCCTCCGCCAACGCGGACACCGCCACGAAGGCGGAAATGGCAATGCGCTGAAAGTGGCGGTTCATTGATGCGGCTGAAGAAAGCGTGCGGATCGCAAATTCTCAACCCAGCGCTGACGCCGACATTAGGCTCAGGAGACGCTGGCGATGCGATGCTCGGCGGCGTCGCGGCCAAAGGAAATGCGGTCGCCTTTCCGGCGGCCGAGGAGCTGCTGGCCGAGGGGCGATTGCGGCGTGATGACGAGGACATCGCGACCGGCGCAGCGCACCTCGGTGCCGCCGCCGCGCGGGGCGAGGAAGTAGAGCGGCTGGGTGTCCGCGGTTTTTTTTCCACATTCGAGGGCGATGAGCGCGCTGACATCGATGGGGTCGAGCGGGCCAAAGTCGCGCAGCGCGAGGGTGCGGAATTGTTCGAGCGTGGCTTCGGCTTCGGCGATCTTGCGGCCCTGGCCGGCGGCGAGGTAGGAGAGTTCCAGGCCGCGCGTGTCGTATTTGTTCTCGGCCTTGTTCTGCTCGTCCGTCGCTCCGGCGGCGGCGGTGCGCGCGGCGTGGAGGCTGAGCGCGAGTTCGGCGTCGAGGCGCGCGATGATGGCTTTGAGGAGCGCGGGTTTTTTCATGCGCTAAGCGGGGAGCCGCACGCTCTGCGCGTGGCGGATGAGATTCTGCGGATCGTAGATGCGCTTGAGCGTTTGGAGGCGGCGGTAGTTTTCCTCGCCGTAGTACGCGGCCGGCCAGTCCGGGAAAGCGAGGTCGGGGTAATTCACGTAGTGCCTGCGGATGCCCGCCTGCGCGAGATGCCCGCGGATGCGCCCGGCGGCGGCGATGCGCGACGCGGCGTGCGCGGGGTTTTCCCAAAAAGCCTGCTGCTCGCCGAGGTAGCCGTACTCGCGATGCGCGTAGGCTCCGGGCGGTCCGTCGGCGATGGCGCCGCCGAGCGTGTTGACTTGGAAAATCATCCCCGGCTCGTGCAGCACCTCGGCGAAGACCGCGGGCAGCGCGGCTTCGAGATCGGCGAACCCTTTGTAAAAACCCGCGCTGCAGTTTTTGAAAAGCTGCGGCCCCGGCTCGCCGTAGTAGCGCGGCAGCGCCTTCGCGAGCGGCACCGTCCCGGCGTCGCCCGCCTTGTCGGTGTGCGTTTTCAGTTTTTCGTGGAAAGCGGTGAATCCTTTTTCCGATGGAGAGCCGATCGTGGTGAGGAGGATCGTCACCTGCCGGCCATTCATCACCCACGCGGAGAAAGCCTCGCGCGGGAGCGCCGTCGTCGCATCGAACCACACCTTGAGCAGCTCGGTCGCTTCGCGTGCGTTGAGGTTAAACGCGCGGAATTTCCACGACGAAAAAAGCTTCGGCGCGACGCGCGTTTGCAAGGTGAGTTGCGTCACCACGCCGAAGTTTCCATTGCCTCCCCCGCGGCACGCCCACAGCAAATCCGGCTCGTTGCGCGAATCGTGAATCTCGCCCGTGCCCGCGACCATCCGTACCGCGCGCAGATGATCGCACGTCAGGCCCCACTTCCGCGCAAACAGCCCGTAGCCGCCGCCCAGCGTGAGCCCGGCGAGCCCCACCGTTTCGCACGAACCCGCCGGCAGGAATCGCCCGCGCGCCATGAGAAAGCGGTTCACGTCTGCCAGTCGGCAGCCCGCGCCGGCGGTGAGCACGCCGGTCTTCGCGTCGAGCCGCAGGTCGTTCATCGCGGCGACATTCACCACCAGCCCGTCGTCATTGAGCGACAGCCCCTCGAACGAATGCCCGCCCGCCTTCACCGCCACTGGCCACGCCTTCTCGATCGCACGCAGCACCGCGTGCCGCACCCCGGCCTCACTCGCGCACCGCGCGATCCATTTCGGCTGCGTCTCGATGCACCCGTTGTAAAGCGCCCGCGCCACTGCAAAGCCCTCGTCCTCCGGCGCGAGAAAAGCGCACGCATCCGCCGCCGGAGCCGCGCCCTTTTCCGCGCCGAGCGAATCCGCCAGCAGCGCCGAAGTGGCGGCTAGCGTGGTCTGAAGAAAAGCGCGGCGGGTGTGCATAAGACGCGGCGACGTTATGAGCACGCGCGAATTTCCACCCGCAAAATCCGCGCCCGGCAAGGACCACCGGCACCTTCCTCTCCTGCTCGCTCAAGCCCCCGGCTCCGACATCAATCTGTCATGGTTTGTCGCCTGTCCCCTATCCACTCATCCACCTCGGCTCCCACGCCAAAGCCCGCGAAGCCGGCAAGCTGCGCATCGAGGGCAAGGAGTATGTGGTGAAGGACGGGGACGTGGTGGAGTTCCGGTTCAACGTCTGAGTTCTGGCTCCAGAACTAAGAGGGCGTCTAATAAGTCACGATCCACAGCGACGCGGCACGGCAGGGAGAGGAATCAGGAAAGCAGGAAAGCAGGAAAGCAGGAAAAGCCGGTCTCTCCATCTCCCTCCATTCCTGTTTTCCTGCTTTCCTGATTCATTTTTAGAAGCCCTCTAAGTCAGGCTTTCCGTGTCAAAAACTGGGAGTTGTCCTCAATTTTGTGAGCGGCGATCAGGACAGCCAGCAACTCATCCAATTCGGTCGCCACCTCCGCCATTTGGGCACTCAGTTCTTCGACATCGCTGATCTTCCTTTTTGTAAGATGAAGCTGCAGACCTTTTTGCCGCACGTTTGCGCGATATGAATATGCCTCCGGCGTTTGTTCGTTCCTTTTGAACGCAAGCACATCGTGGACAAAGCGATTTCTTGATTGCCCGACCTCGACCGCCTTTTTGAGCCAAGCGCTGAACGTCGTGATACGCGCAACATCATTCTCGACCAAATGAAAAACGGACGAAATCGAATCGACAAGTTTTGCGTAGCTTAAGTGCGCAACTACGGCGAACACCTTCTTGAAGTCGCCCCCAATCAACATCCAAAGCCCCGTTTTCAAACTGTGTTCGAGCGCAGCACCAGTCATGATCATTCTGCCAAGAGCCCTCTCAAACTCAGCAGCATATTCCACTACCGCCTTAACGTATTCGGAATCCTCGGGATTGCTCATCGACTGTGATGTTGCCACCTAGAACCTAGCCCGGTAAAGTCTCACCCATGCGAAACTTCACCGCCATCCTGCATCGTGGAGAGCCGGACGAACGAGGCTTCTGGGCCACTTGTCTGGAAGTGCCGGGAGCCAATGGCCAAGGCGAGACGAAAGAGGAATGCCTGCGCGATCTCGCCGCGGCGGTGAAGCTGGTGATCGAGGTGAATGAAGCGGAAGCGATGCGCGACGACCCGACCGCCGAAAAAACCAATCTGGCGGTGGCGTGAAGCGGCGCGAATTGGTGCGGCATTTGGAGGCGGGCGGATGCTAGTTGCTGCGCGAAGGCGCGAGCCACACGATCTACACCAATCCCGCCACCGGCATCCGCGAGGCGATTCCGCGCCATCAGGAAATCAAGAAGCACCTCGCCCGAAGCATTTGCCGTCGGCTGGGCATCGAAGTGCCGAAAGGTGCTTAACGCCGTAAGATGAACATGGTCGATTTGGGAATGACCGCCAAAGTCCGCTTCAGTTTCCGCTCTTGAGCCGTCCCGGAGGGACGCCGGGAAATTAGCCGGGGGTAACACCCCCGGAATCCGAAATCAGAAGGCGCACACCCCGGAGGGGTGTCGGAAGTTCGGCCTGCATGCAAGGTTCCAGCACCCCTCCGGGGTGCATTCCATTTCCGTTCCAGTTCCGGGGGTGTTACCCCCGGCTAATTTCCGTGAACCCTCCGGGTTCGTTCGCGGCGCCGCACACGGAATTCCACTCGCGGCGAGCACGCGGAAAATCACAAACTCGCCCTGAAAAAACGGCTGTCCTTTTACGCCAGCACCTCGAACTGGCTCATCACGCGGAAGCTTTCGTAGCGGGCGTCGATCTGCTCCTGGGTGAGGGTGCGGAGGCGTTCGAGGGAGAATTTTTCGACGTTGAAGCTGGCGAGCACGCTGCCGCAGACGACCGCTTTGCGCAGCGCCTGAAAAGTAACGTGGCCCTGGTCCGCGGCGGCGAGGTAGCCGGCGAGGCCGCCGGCAAAGGTGTCGCCCGCGCCAGTGGGGTCGTGGATGTCCTCCAGCGGATATGCGGCGCAACTGAAGAACTGGCCGTCGGGCCCGAAGAGCAGCGCGCCGTGCTCGCCTTTTTTGATGACGACGTAGGCTGGCCCCATCGCGCGGATTTTGGCGGCGGCTTTGATGAGGCTGGTTTCTTTCGTGAGCATGCGGGCTTCGCCGTCGTTGAGGATGAGCATGTCCACGCGGGTGAGGAGGCGGAGGAGTTCGTCGAGGGCGATGTTGATCCACAGGTCCATGGTGTCGGCGATGACGAAACGCGGGCGCTGCATCTGGTCGAGGACGTGGTTTTGCAAATTCGGCCCGATGTTCGCGAGGAGCACGTAGGGCGCGTGCTGGTAGGCGGCGGGGAGCACGGGGTTGAAGTGCTCGAAGACGCTCAGCTCGACGCTGCGGGTCTCGCGGGTGTTGAGATCCCACATGTATTCGCCGCTCCAGCGGAAGGTTTTTCCGGGGACAATCTGGAGGCCGGCGAGGTCGATGTTGCGCGTGCCGAAGTAGTCGATGTGCGCCTGCGGAAAATCGTCGCCGACGACGCCGACGAGATTGACGGGAGTGAAGAAACTCGCACCGACGGCGGCGTAGGAAGCGGAGCCGCCGAGCAGGTCGGCGTGCTCCTCCACGGGCGTTTTGACGGTATCGAGAGCGATGGAACCAACAACGAGGACGGACATCCGCTGTGAATGCAAAACGGGCGCGGGGATGACAAGGAGTTTTTGGGAATGCGCGGCGGGTAGTCGCGAGGTTTGAAAAAAACGCCGTCATCCTGAGCGAAGCGGAGGCTTTGCGAAGCGCAGTCGAAGGATCTCTAACTTTTTCTTTGGGAAAGGCGGCGGTGAGATGTGCGCTGCTCCACCGGCCACCTGCGCCCCGAAGAAAAAGCTAGAGATCCTTCGACTTCGTCCCGGTCGCAAAGCCGACCGGAACTCCGCTCAGGATGACGGGCACGATGCGGCCGCGCTTGACCGCGCCTGCCCCATGTGGCGCTATGAGCGGCACTTTCCCATGTCTTCCGAGGTCGAAAATCCCACCATTGTCAGGAACCCGAACCGCAGCCTGTGGGAGGCGGCGGTGACGGGGCATCGCGCGGAACTCGGCCAGCTCGCCGCGCGCGTCTGGCCGGCGGTGTATGTGTGGATGCGCGCCTCGGGCGCGGGAGCGGAGGATGCCGCGCAGCGCACGGAAGATTTTTTCGCCCGCATGCAGACCTCGGACATGCCGCGGCCCGACGAGGAGGACGTGGCGCACTTTCAGGATTTTCTCCTGCACCGGCTGGCCGCGTACGCGGAGGCCGGCTATCCGCCGGCGGACGTGGCCGCGCAGGCGGCGGCTTCGCTCGTGATCGACCGCGTGAAAGCCGAGAAGCGTTTCGGGCAGGAGCCAGCGGGCCGCGCGCTCGAAGAACTTTTTTCCCGCCGCTGGGCGCTGACCACGCTCGAGGCGGTGCTCGAAGCACTCCGCGCGGAATACGCCGCGGAGGGAAAGGAAAGGTTGTTCCCGTTTCTCCCGCCGTTCCTAAGCTTCAGCGGCGGCGAGGAGCGCTATGTGGAAATCGCGCCGCAGGCCGGCGTCTCGGTGAGCGCGCTGCACGTCACGGTGTTTCGTTTCCGCCAGCGCTACCGCGAGGTGCTGCGCCGTTTCGTGGGCGACACGGTGCGCGAGGAGGCCGATGTGGATAGCGAATTGACCAAGCTCCTAGTCGGAGCTAGCTAACCACTCGCGATGCCTGACGACCTGGATACACCTGCCGACGACGACGCCTCGAACGGCGCAGGCGCACTACCTTCCATCCTTGGCGGCATGAGCCCGGACGAGCTTTTTGCCCGCGGCATGCAGAGCGTGCGCATGACCGGCGGAGGCAGCCTGCAAAGCTGGGAGCCGCCGAGCGTCGCGGAAGCCGCGCGACTTTTTCCAAACTACCAGATCACCGAGATGATCGGCCGCGGCGGCATGGGCGTGGTCTATAAAGGCAAGCAGACTTCGCTCGACCGCATCGTCGCGATCAAGCTCCTGCCGCTCGAGGTGAGCATCGACCGCGACTTCGGCGACCGCTTTGTCCGCGAAGCGCGGACGATGGCAAAGATGAACCACCCGAACATCGTTTCGGTTTTCGATTTCGGGCACACGACCGAGGGGCATCTCTACTTCGTCATGGAGTTCGTCGAGGGCACCACGCTGCATCATTTGATCAAAGCCGTGGGGCTGAAACCGACGCAGTCGCTGGAGCTGATTATCGGCGTCTGCGATGCGCTGCAGTACGCGCACAGCGAGGGCGTCATCCACCGCGACATCAAGCCCGCGAACATCCTCGTCGATACGCGCGGGCGCGTGAAAGTGACCGACTTCGGCCTCGCGCGCATGGACACCACGAAGACGCCCGAGCAGTGGGGCCAGACCATGACCGGCATGGTGCTCGGCACGCCGGACTACATGTCGCCCGAGCAGAAAAAGGGCGTCCGCGTGGACCATCGCGCGGACATCTACAGCCTCGGCGTGATGCTTTACGAAATGCTCTGCGGCGAAATCCCCGCCGGCATTTTCGACCCGCCATCGGTGCGCGTGGCCGTGGACGAGCGCATCGACCAGGTCGTCATCCGCGCGATGCAGCAGGAGCCCGACCGGCGCTACGCCAGCTCCGGCGAGATGAAGACCGCGGTCGAAAACATCCGCAACACACCGCTCCCGGAGAAACCCGCGAGCGGCGTTGCAACGGTGCCGCCCGGTCCGCTGAGCGGGCCCGGCATGATCGCGCCAGCGCCGGGCACGGTGCAAAATCCCGCGCAGAGCGGATACGCGCCGGTCGCGAAATCGGGCGCTCCCGTCGGCACGATCATCGCCGGCGTGTGCGCGGTCATCGCCTTGAGCGTGATCTTGTGGAAGGAATTCCATCCCGCCAAACCGGACACAGTGAAAACAGCGGACAACAACACTTCGCAGAAGGCTGCTCCAGCGACGCCGGACCCAAAGACCGACACGCCGAAGGTCGAGCCTGAAACTCCGAACAGCGAGCAGTTCGGCCCGCCCGCCACGATCGAGCAACTCGTCGCCGCAGCCACGCCGGCGGCACCCGTGATGGAGAAAAGCCACGAGCCCGTCGCCCCGGTCGCGCCTCCGCCACCCGAGACTCCCGTCGCTGTTGCCGTGGTGAAAACCCCGTCCGTCCAGCCCGGTTCCAGTGTCTCGCAAATCACTCCATCCATCGGTCCAGGCAATACGCGGATCACACCGATCAATCCGGCCGCGGGTACAGGCGGCACGACGCCGGAACCCGAAACGCCTCTCCTGACCAATGACTGGCGCACCTTCGTCTCGAACGGCGACAACCTCATGCGCCGCCGCCACACCGAGGAGGCGATCGACACCTACGCCGAGGCGATCGAAGTCGCGCAGGCAAATCCCAAGGGCGTCTCGCCCACCGAATTTGGCCGCGTCTGCATGAGCCTCGGAGCGCTGCAAATCCAGAACGGATCGCCCGCCGAAGCCCGCCGCACCTTGATCGAGGGCCGACAGTTCCTTCTCAGAAACAAAGGTCCAGCCGGCACCATCGGACAAATCGAGGAAGTCCTGAAAAAGCTCCCGCGCGACTGAGGAGAAATTTGGCGGTTCGGCGGTTGGCTTGAAAGTCGCGCTCAATCGCCCACTCGCCAAATCATCCCATCACCTATGTCACTTTGGAATACCGCCCATCCCTGGCTGCGCGAACTCGTCTCCTACGAACCCGGCAAACCGATCGAAGACGTGGCTCGCGAACTCGGTCTGAAGCCCGAAGAAATCATCAAGCTCGCCTCGAACGAAAACCCGCTCGGCCCTTCGCCCAAGGCCCTCGCCGCGATGCGCGAGATGCTGGAGCGCTCCCACTTTTATCCCGACGGCGGCGGCTACTATCTGCGCGAAGCCATCGCCGCGAAGGTGGGGCTGAAACGCGAAAACGTGATCCTCGGCTGCGGCTCGAATGAAGTCATCGAGTTCATCGGCAAAGCGTTCCTCAATCCCGGCGACGAGATCGTCTGCGCGCGCCACGCCTTCGTCGTGTACAAACTCATGGCCACGCTTTTCGGCGCGACGACGATCGAAGTGCCCGACCCGAATTTCGCCCACGACCTCGACGCCATGGCCGCCGCGATCACGCCAAAAACGCGCGAAGTTTTCATCGCCAATCCGAACAACCCGACCGGCACGCTCCTCTCGCAGGACGAGATCGACCGCTTCATGGAAAAGGTGCCAGCGCATGTCGTCGTGGTCTTCGACGAGGCATATTACGAATTCCTCGAAAACCCGCCCGACACGCTCAAGTTCGTCCGCGAAGGCCGCAACGTCGTCGTGCTGCGGACGTTCTCGAAAATCCAGGGCCTCGCCAATCTCCGCATCGGCTACGGCCTCGCGAAACCCGAGCTGATCGACGTGCTCCAAAAAACGCGGCAGCCTTTCAACGCCAACGGCATCGCCCAGGCCGGTGCGCTCGCAGGCCTCGCCGACGAAGATCACCAGCGCAAGACGCGCGAACTCACCCTCGAAGGCCGCAACTTTTTGCAGCGCGAGTTCGCCGCGATGGGCCTCGAATTCGTGCCGAGCTTTGCCAATTTCGTCCTCGTCCGCGTCGGCGATGGCCGCGCCGTTTTCCAGGCGCTCATGCGCAAAGGAATCATCGTCCGCGACATGACTTCCTACGCCCTCCCCGAGTGGATTCGCGTCAGCATCGGCACCATGCCGCAAAACACCCGCTTCATCACCGAACTCCGCAAGTTCCCCGGTCTCGCCACCGCCGCGCGCTAGGAAATCCGCTCACGCCGG
>JANXSB010000531.1 GCA_025352865.1 Chthoniobacter sp.
CCGCCGCGCAGCAGCATCCCGACACCGCGGGCGGCGGCGACGCACAGTTTGCCGCGCTCAACGCCGCCCACACCATCCTCCGCGAACCCGCCACCCGCCTCCGCCACCTGCTCGCGCTCGAAGCGCCCGCACTGCTCACCCGCGCCGCACCAATCCCGCCCGCGCTCGCCGATCTTTTCATGCAGCTCGCCGGCCATCGCCGCGCGCTGGAATCCTTCCGGCAAAAGGAATCCGCCGCCGCCAGCCCGCTCGCCCGCGCCCTTCTCGCATCCGCGAAAACCGCGCTTCTCCGCGCACACGAAACCGCCCTCGCGCAGCTCGACGCTTTCCACGAAACCACGCACGCCGAACTCCGCGCCCTCGACACCGCGTGGCCTGCGCCCGATTCCGCGGCGCTGGAAAATCTCGCGTCCCTGCAAGCCCGCTTCGCCTTCCTCGCAAAGTGGACCGCCCAGCTCCGCGAAGACGTTTTCAAACTCCGCGCGTAGCCGGGGCCGGACGAGCGTCCAGTGCCGGAAGTTGACAGCCCGGAGGGGCTGATATTACCTCCGGTATTACGATGAAAACCGTGACCCTCAAAATCCCCGACCACCTCGACGTGAAAATCCGGCGCGCGGTCACCCGGCGCAACGAAAGCTTTTCCGATCTTGCCCGGCGTGCCCTCACTCGCGAAACCGAGGAGCACGAAACCGATTTCGCCCGTCTGGCCGCTCCCTATCGCGGGATGTTCAAAGGCCCCCGCGATCTTTCGAGTCGTGAAGGCTATGGAAATAAAGACCATCGTTGACGCCGGGCCGCTCATTGGCTGGCTCAACGCCGACGACCAATGGCACGAGTGGAGCGTGGCCGCTCTCTCCGCCCGCCGCGGCCCGCTGCACACCACCGAGATCGTGCTCGGCGAAGCGTGCTGGCATCTCGGCGGCAACACCCAGCCAGCTCACGCGCTGCTCGATTTGGTGAGAAAAGGCGCGCTCATCCTCGCGCGACCGTGGCCCGAGCATCTCGCCGACACCCAGCAGCTCATGCTCAAATACCCCTCGATGGATGCCGCCGACGCCTCGCTGGTCTCCCTCGCCGAATTGTCGCCAAAGGCTGCGCTCGTCACCATCGACCGGCGGGATTTCCTACCCTGCCGCGGCCTGCGCAATCGCGCCTTGAAGCTCATCCTACCCGAATGAACCGGGCCTTCGGTTTCACGCGCCGCCGCACTGGCTCCAGGCAGTCCCGCCCCTCACCACGAAGCTCAGCTTCCCTGCGCAAATACGGCGTTGCCAAGTCCTCAACTTGGCGACAAGGATGATACGATGATTCCTGGGTTCAATGAAGAGTCTGCGCGAGAGATGGAGAATGAATTTCGCAAATGGTTCGCTCGCTACGGCTTCGATCACGATCAGTTTTCTAAACAGCGCTGGCAGTTACATCGAGCATATCCAAACGTAACCCTCAATCAGTATCGGTGCAGGATTCTCCACCGCTTCGGGCAAATTGTTTCGGCAAAAACGATAGTTTACCTCGATCTGAAATTCTGGATCAACCTGCGGAAGGTTCTGCTTGGACAGGAAGTAGGGCGCGAGTATATCGACCTCTACGCGTGGCTAACGGAGGCCGTCGAAACTGGATCAATCGTTTGTCCCCTTAGCTTTTGGATATTTGAGGAATTGCTTAAGCAAACGGATTTCGAATCAAGGAAATCGACTGCACGATTGATCGATCTTCTGAGCGACGGTGTCGCATTCATGCCTCATGGAGAGATCGTCGGGCAGGAGGTTCTGCACTTCATAAGAAAGGTCAGCCCTCAATATGCTGATTGTAAGCAATGGCCTATCCACGAATGCATTTGGACTCGCACAATGTCATTCCTTGGGGACCAGATACCTGTCTGGCCCGGAACTGGCATCCCCGAATCCGATCAGTTGCTCGTGCAGAAGAACCTTGAGGACACCAATTTCTTTATACCACTGGAGGGGGGGCTAATGAATAACATCGAAGCTGTTCCTCCAGAGATGTTGTATGCCGGCTACAATGTCGACGAAATCAACCGCCGGAAACAACAAGTGCGACGTGAGCATCCCAGCTTCAAAAGTCTCTTTTTGGCTGAACTAATGCACACGATAAAAGAAAATGAGGACCATTGGTATGAGGCAATGACCTATTTGCATTTTCTCGAAACAGGAACTCAAGAGTCGGTCGATGTCGACGCTCTTTCCGAACCGATGAAACGTGCGGCCCGTAATTTGGTGTGGTTCGCATTCAAGGAGAACAAAGTTACCGACGAGCTACCGGCATATCACATACCCGCGGGTCTCTATGCTGCCTCGTGCTGGGACCACGGAAAGAAACTTACTAAGAACGACGTGTTGGACTTTCATCACGCGCAACTTGCAATTCCATATTGCGACGTGTTCCTGACCGATAAGTCATTGAGGTCGCTGGCATGCAGCAGCCATCTGCGTTTCAATGAGATCTACGACACCGCGATAATAGCTGGTCCCGGTGAAGCATTGGCACATTTGAAAGAAAAGTGTTCAAAGGATCAAGTACGCACCAGACGGATTGTTCCAGAGCTATTTGGAAGTAATACATACGCGCGATCGAATTGACTGGGGAAAGTGGAGAAAAGGACATGGCGGAAGGAAGACAGGTCTTAGAATCTCGCTATCTTCCTGATCTTCAAGCGTAAGCCAGCCTGCCGCGCGGCTCGGGGATGGGGCGGCCGAGTTCGCGGGCGGTTTCCAGCCGTTGCTCGATGACGAGTTGGCGTGGGCGACGGCTTCCTGATAGGTCGCGCCATCGGCCATGCAGCCGGCCAGTTCGGGGACTTCGACGAAGAAACACTCGTCGGCTCGGCTCCAGTAGATGATGAGTTCGTAGCGCATATCAGTCGATCTCCAGTTGGTCCAGGATCGCAATTTAGTTTCATCGCAGAGCGATGCTATGCCGGTAGCCGGGGCTTTCAAGCCCCGGATGGAGGGTGACACGGAATACGTCGCGGAGCGACGTTTGCCACACATGAGCTGGCAATGTGATCGCGAGCAAACGTCGCTCCGCGACGCGTGTGGTATGCGGCCGAACCGGGGCTTGAAAGCCCCGGCTACCGGCGAGGCATCGCTCCGCGATTGGGTGGACGCGGCGCGGGCGCGGCTGGCGGAACTGGAGGCGGGCTTCACGATCGAAAAGGCGAAGGTAGAGGCGATGAAGGCGCGGCTGTTTGCCCGGCTGCGCGAGCATTTCCAGCGGCGCGACCGGCGGCGGCTGGTCATCGGCTATCGCCAGAAGTATCTGGAATCGCTCGTGCGGCAGTTGAGGCCGTGCTGCCCGTTACTTCAGCGTCCCGAGATACTTCAGGCTCTGCGGGATGGCCGTCTCAGCCGTCGGCGATTCGTCCTCGATGAAATAATGCTTCACGCCCACCTTCGCCGCCGTCCGCAGCACCGCCGGCCAGTCCACCATCCCCGTGCCCAGCGGCACATCATCCGTGAGCGGCGCGTGCCCGGTGAAGAGTCCCGTCTTCGCTCCCTTGCGCATGTCTTTGAGGTGCATCAGCACCCAGCGGTGCGGATATTTCTCCAGCAGCTCCGCCGGATTTTTTCCCGGATGTGTGACCCAGAAAACATCCATTTCGAAATTCACAAACTCCGGCTTCGTCTCCTTCACCAGCAGATCGAATAGCGTTCCGTCGCCGAACGGCGCGAACTCATACCCGTGCGGATGATACGCAAATTTCAGCCCCGCCTTTGCCAGCGCATCGCCCCACTTGTTGAAATCCGCCGCCGCCGTCCGGCACACCTCCTCGGTGAACGCCGCCTCATCATGCGGAATCCACGGGCACGCCACGTACTCCAGACCCAGCGCCTTCGCATCGCGGATCACCGCGTCGATGTCCTTCGTCAGCGCATCGTACTGAAAGTGCCCGCTCACCGCCTTCAGCCCGCGCGCATCAATCATCTCGCGCAGCTTCTCCGCCGGCATCCCGTAAGTGCTCGCCGTCTCCACTTCCATGACGCCGAACGCCTTCACCTTGTCCAACGTCCCCGGCACGTCGGTCTTGAAAAGATCGCGCAGGCTGTAGAGCTGCAAACCGGCGGCGCCTTTGAAATCGCCCGCGCGCACGGCGGTCGCGGCGGCGCTGGCGAGGAGGAGGGATAGGATGAGACGTTTCATCCGTGCAGTTAAGACGAAGCCCTC
>JANXSB010000539.1 GCA_025352865.1 Chthoniobacter sp.
TCGACGCTGGGTTGTTGGAATTGACGAGGATACCGTTAAACTTGGTACCCGTGCCGGAAGCCCCGAGGCCCACATAAGTGCCGGGGCTGGCCTCGCCATCGCGCTGGCCGTTCAAGTCGATATTAACCACGGTCGGGCCACCGAAAGTCACCTCCACGCCGTCAGCGATGTTCAGAGCTGCGAGCGTCTGGCTGGTGGTGAATATGGTGGTTGCGTTCGCGTTGACCGTGGTGGCTCCGGTGCCGAGCGCGCTCTTGACAATCATCAGGCCGCCATTGGTGGTCAGTGTCGGAAAATTGAACGTTCCCTTGAGGGTGAGCGCGCCCGTGCCGACCTTCTCGATTTCCAACGGCCCGCTGATGGAGCCATTAAAGTGCGAATCCGTCGCGTCGCCCACGGTCAGTTTTCCCGCAGGCGCGGTCGAGACCACGGCACCGGTGCCGGAGAGGCGGTTGACGGTTTCGTGGAATCCACCGAGATCCAGCGTGCCTCCGGTTCCGATGACCACACCGCCTTTCCCCGCGCCGTGCGGGATGACTTCCGCCGCGGCGAGTTTCAGCGTGCCGAGCGCAATGGCTGTATTGCCCGTGTAGTCATTGGCGGGGTTGGCCAGCAGGAGCGTGCCGTTGCCATTCTTGGTGAGACCCGCACCGCTTCCACTGACGGCACCGGACAGCGTCAGCGTATCCGCCGCACCAGTCACGTTAAAGGACGCGCCTTGGGCGGTCAGGGTCACCGGAGATTGAATGATGTGGTTGCCAGAAGTAACGGCGACGATCGCCGGGGAGGCTCCGTTATCGAGCCTGAGGTTTGCGCCAGCACCGGCCGCGAGGGTGTATGCCTGGGTAGGATTGTTGAAAGACAGCGTCCCGACGGTGAAGGCTCCGTCCACCGTGATCGTGCGAGGAGCAGTAATCGTAGTGCCATCACCACCCCCGAAACCGGCCACGGCACCCACCGCATTGGGAGCGCTGTCTCCGGCCCAGTTCGTTCCTACACTCCAAAGCCCATTGGCATCTACGTTCCAATAAGCCGTTCCCACAGCCGTACTGATCGTCAGACCGCCAAGCACGCCCGTGTTATTGACCCCAAAAAGTCCACTCACCGTGCCGCTGATGACCGGCACTCCGAGAAACGCAACCGCATTCAGCCCGTTGTAATTTCCCGCCACGCCATTCCCACCAAAGTTGTCCAGCGAGATCGTGCCGCCATTGAGGTAAAAATAAAGATCGGCCGTCGCGGCATTGCCTAAGCCGTTGATCGTAAAGGGCGACCCGCCCGGGGCCGCAGTATTGGTCGCGGAGTGATTAAAAATGTAGTCATTGAAGAGCGATGCAGTGGGCCCACTTTGTCCTCCCACAGTGTCACCGCCGACTGGCGAGATCGTGAAACCGACCGTGCTCGCCCCGCCCGTTTCATCCCGCAGGCCGCTGGTGGAAATCGTCAGATTGTTATTGCCGCCCGTCGAGTCGGCAGTGACTCCATTAAAAAATGTGCCGACACCGCCTGCACTGACGCCCACATACGTTCCAGCGTCGGCCGGATCTTCCGGCTGCCTGCCATTGAAGTCAATGTTGACCACTCGCTGCCTGTCACCTGCGACGAGTTTCGCAGTCAAGGCAGTCGAATCACCGCCGATATCACCAGCAGCTCCGACCGAAAAATCGACTACGTCATTAGCCGCGAGATGGATCGTAAATCCGAATTTGCCTTCGTTTCCCAGCGTCAACACTGAGGTGCCGTTTCGCACGATGTCGTTACTCACAAATCCGTCGGACAGCGAACGAAAGTTCCCATCGATCCTGTAATTCCCTGCGACGGGCGCAGTGAAACGCAGCAGTCCATTATTAATGGGCAGATCAAACGCGTTCGCCCCGATGCCGCCGGGGTGTAGCAAGATTTCATCCGGTGCAAGGCCCGAAAAACCGGCGGTTGCTCCAACATTTACGACAACTGCCGGAACAATGGCGTTGTTGTTGATATTAAAACCTTGCGTGACGGTAGAGCCGGCAAAGGAGTTGTTGTGCTCCGCGGTACTAAAAGCGGTGAAGTCGCCGAAGTTCACTCCATAGCCAACGCTAAACGGACCAAAGGTGGAACTGGTTTCGTTGGCACCGAGTTCGTTCGCCTTGAAGGCCGCGTTGGCGTCGTAGATTTGTGCGATGCCCTGGCCGATAAGAGCCCAGGAGCCGCAGAGGATGGATGTAATCGACAGAAGACGTTTGTTCATAGAAGGGGAGTTCGAGGTGTCGACAGACAATCAGGGTTTCATTCGTTGTCGACAATATTTTTTCTGAAAGAGGCAAAATTCGCAGAACGCGGCGATGCCGTCCGTGCGCTTACTCCGAAACGACGGCCCGATAAAAACGCCGCGCTCCGCCCGCTGCAAAATCGGTGAGCATCAACGTTCCTCCGGTCGCGACTTGTTCGCTGCCGAGTGGGAACCAGAGGATTAAATCGTCGCTGTATTCCACCTGATAACGCAGGCCCGCCGTGGTCGTGAAAGTCAGCGCCACCGTGCCTGCCGTGCGCGTGAAGGTAGTGAATTGGGTGAACGCGTTCGCGGTGCCCGGCGTCGGCAGGGTGAGGGCGTGCGGGCCTGCCGCACCATCGGGGTAGCGGCCTTCCGTGCGGTCGGTCGTCTGCGGGCCAAAGGTCACGGAATCCACGAGCGTGCCGTCCGGCGACGAGAGCAGGATGGACGCTCCGCTCGCGCTGAGTTTGAAATTGGTGTGCAGTTGCGGATTTGCGGCGGTGTTTTGCGCGGTTTCATTGTCCGCCCAGACGAAGAAATACCCGCCTGCAGGAATGCTGTAACCGGCGGGTACGGCGAATTTCGCCGGGTTTCCCGGATTGTCGCTAAGAAGCCAGTTCGTGAGGTTCACCGGCGCGGCGGTCGGGTTGAAAATCTCGATCCAATCGTCCGCGTGATTATCCACCGGATCGAGATACGAATTGTTCGCCGCCATCCATTCATTGATGCGCAGCGCGGGCCACGAGGCGGTGCCGGTGTAGGTGACGGTGAGCGTGGTCATGCCGAGCACATTGCCCGCCCCATCGAGCGCCTGAATGACGAGCGTATTCCCGCCGGGCGCGAGCAGGTAGCTGGCGCTCCACGCATTCACGGAAGACCACACGGGCGCAAGCACGAGGCCGTTCACCACGAGGGTCGCGGTGTTCACGGGAGCTGTGCCGCTAAGCGTGAGCGTGCTGTTCGACGTGCTAAAAGTCGTTGGCCCGGCGACGGTGAAATTTGCCGCGACCGTCGCGAGCTGGCCCAGAATATAATTGCGCCGGTCGGTCACGTAAGTCTTCACCGTCTGGAGCCCGCTCGGCGTTATGCCCTCCGCGACGAGCGCATTGTTCACGAGATCGGCGCGCGTATTGGCCGTGAGCAGCGGCCCGTTCGCCGCATCGCTGAAGGCCCGCCAGTATTCACGGCGGAAAGTCACGTTGTTGCGGAATTTCGTCATCAGCGCGTCGGCCATCGACTCGTTGCCGATGTGCTCCGAGGTATTGCTGAAAAGGTCTGAGGTCGCGGAATCGCCCATCTGCGCGAACGAAAAATCAATGTCCCAGGCCAGTATCGACCATCGGCCGAGGCTTGGTTTGTAGGCGTACATGTTTTTGCCAATGCTCCAGCCGTAGGAATCCCAATTCCCCGCGATGCGCTGCAGCGCCATCGCCCGCATCCACGAACTCACATCCACGAGCGCCGACACCTGCGACTGGTAGGCGGACGCGGAGGCTTGATTGTGCGCGTCCACGAGCGCGAAAAAATCCGCGAAGTCATTGTCCAGCACATCGCCCGCGCGTGGTGCCCAGAGCCAGCGGTAGCGCGCGGTTTTTTTCACGCTGCCGGTCGTGGTGAAATTGCCGAGCGTCGCGCGGATGTCGCCGAGTTCGGTCATCGCGTCGTCCTGAAACTCGACCCAATCCTGCGACTTGTGCATCCGCCCGCCATCGTCGTTCGGGAACCATTCCGCGAGATACGCGTTGCCGGGCTGCTGCGTGTCTTCGAGCACCTGCTGGCGCTGCTGGCCGTTCACAAACACACGCACATAGCGGCGGTGCAGCGCCGGGATGCCCATCTTGCGCGCGATCCACCAGATGAGTTGCTCGCGTTGCAAAGTCGTATCGTCGCCGACCGAGCCGGGCAGCGCGACGGGCGCGCTGGTTTCGCCGAGCAGCCGGTCGTCGGCGGGGAAATCAAGCTGGTAGTCGCACGGATTTCCCATCGGGCTGTTGTAACCCGGCGTGTGCGCCCAACTGCCGCTGTATTTCGCGCCCGCGTTGTAAATCGCCCGCGCCCCGCCATAGATGAAAGTCACGTCGAGCGGCGCGTTGCTGTTCTTGTCGCGCGCGGCCCAGCGGTCGAGCGTGGCCTGCGTCATCCACAGCCGATACGCGCCGAGCGAACCGGCGGGTTTCGGATCGCCCCAGCGCACGAGGCATTCGCGCGCCGGTGCGTCGTTGGGAAAAAGCGCGGCGGCCCCGGGGGCGTCGGTCGCCGCGATGCGGAAGGCCGCGAGCGTGCCCAGAGCCTGTGCCGGAATCTGCGCGCTGAACAAGCCCGCGCCCACGGGCGTCATCGCCACGCTCGTCAGCGTGGGCGAGGGATCGATGCGGTATTGCAGTGAGGCCGTGCCGACTCCATCGGGATCGGACACGCGCGCGAAAACCGTGACCGGCTGGCCGCTGCCCGGAAGAATGGGGCGGTGCGTGACCTCCGTGATCGCGGGCGCGGCATTCGCGAGCGCGCGGGAATTGGCCGCGCCCGGTGTGCCGAGCGCGGTGGTCGTGAGCACATCAAAAGAAAAATCCAGATGTCCCTGAACTGGTGCGTGGAAAATCAGGTCGGGTTACAGGCCATTTGATTGCCTTGTTAATGCTTATGAAAGCCCAGCCTTTAGCCTATAACAAAG
>JANXSB010000061.1 GCA_025352865.1 Chthoniobacter sp.
CGCAGTCAAAGCGGAACTCCTCCAGCGCGGCGAGGAGCGTGGGGATTTGCAGGCGGTTGCGGCTGATCTCGCCGGGCGATGGATGGGCGATGCCGGCGGCGATGGCGTCCTCGACTTTGCGCACGATGAGTTTCCCACCAAGCTGCGCCGCGCGCTTGTCGCGGAAAGTGTTCAGCTCGGGAAAATGATGCCCCGTGTCCACGTTGAGAAACGGCATCGGGATGTCCGATGGACGGAACGCTTTCTCCGCGAGCCGCAGCAGGCAGATGGAATCTTTTCCGCCGGAGAAAAGCAGCGCAGGCCGCTCGAACTCGGCCGCAACCTCGCGCATCACATGGATGGCTTCGGTTTCGAGATACTGGAGGTGGTCGAGGTGGTAGCTGGTCATCGCGGCTCAGGCTTTCACCGCGGCACCGCCCCACGCGGCGTGCAGGCCGCACTCGCGCTTTTCGTCGGCTTTGGCGGGGTCAAAATAATCCCACTCGTTGGGCAGCGCGTGCTCCTCGCAGTAGGCATTCATGTCGCGATCGGTCCAGCGGAAGACGGGGCTGATTTTCAGCGAGCCGAAATTCCCATCCGCGCTCACGATGTCGAGTCCGGCGCGGTTAGGATTCTGCACTTCGCGCAGGCCGGTGATCCAGATGGTCGGCGCGAGTTCGCGCATCCCGCGCTGGAAAGGCTCCAGCTTCATCACGGTGCTGAAAGCCTTGATGCGCTCCTCGTTCTCCGGCGTCGGCGCGGGTGCCCCGCCGTGGATCGCGTCGTACTGCGCGGCGGTCATGCGTGGCACGTAGGCTTTGATGTTCAGCTTGAGCAAAGCCTTCACTTCTTCCGCGTGGCGGTAGGTCGCGGGCTTGTTGTAG
The DNA here is from genome assembly GCA_025352865.1 of Chthoniobacter sp. GTDB lineage: Bacteria > Verrucomicrobiota > Verrucomicrobiia > Chthoniobacterales > Chthoniobacteraceae > Chthoniobacter. The sequence continues at coordinate 864 of JANXSB010000061.1, forward strand.
CCGTGATCGACCCACAGCACCGGGATGTCCGGCTGCACCTGCGTGGCGAGGTGCAAAACGACCGCTTCATACGGGCGGAAATTTGTCGAAACGATCGCGCGCCCACCCGCCTGCGCGACGGCCCAGCGCACGATCTCCAGCGGCGTTTGGTCGCGGAGTTCGGCGTTGGCTTGGGCGATCTGTTCGGCGGTCATGCGGCGGCGGTCGGTTTTTTGGAAGGGCGGAGACGAAAGCAGATTTCGCCGCCCTTGGCTACGGGCAAAATGCGCCGTGCGTGACATACGCACCGTCGCGAAACGCGGGGCCGATTTTGCCAGCCGGCAGCCGGTCTTAAGGCGTGCGCGTGACCTGCAGTCGGATGAAGCGCTGCGAGGTCGCACCGGTGATCGGCACGCTGTCGCGGAAGGTCACGGTTTCGGTGCCGTCCGCGTTGGGGATGGCCGTGCCGACCTGCACCGGTGTGCCGTTCCAGACGTTGATGGTGTCGCCGGATTGCGGCGTGTAGGTCAGATCGGTCGCGGTGGGCGAGCGGCGGAAGGTCAGCGTGAGATATTTCAAGCCGTCGATGGTTTGAATCGCCGTGGTCGGGAGGCCGCTCGCGCTGGCCACTTTCGGATCCAAGCCGAAGGCATAATCGAGCAGGGTCGAAATGCCATTGTGGTTGAGGTCGGCGTTGTCGCCGCTGATGCTCGGGTCGAGCAATTCGTCGGGGGTGAACTGGTTCAGGCTCCAGAGATCGATCGGTGCGGCGCTCGTGACCGTCACCGTCGTCTGCCAGGGCGCGCTGTTGGACAGCCCGCCGATGGGGATGCCGAGGTTGAGCGCGAAGGTTTGGTTGGGCTGGACGATGGCATCATTGAGCAGCGGCACGGTGATGGTCTTGCTGGCCGCATCGCCATCGGCCCATGAGAGCGTGCCGGTCACGGGCGTGTAGCGGGTGAGGGCGGCGGTGCCGGGCTGGGTGGCGAAGTTCATCGTGATCGCGCCGTAGCTGCCGCCGGTGCGCGTGGCGGTGAGGGTGAGCGAGGTGCCTTCCGCGCCCGCGACCGTGGCGGCACTGAGCTGGACGCGGCCGGGCAGTGCGGGCGGGCTGGTGAAAATCCGCGCCACGGTGAGGTCGGGCGTGCCCTGGATGATGCCGAAGCCTGCTCCGAGGATCGCCCGGCCGTCGGACTGCATCGTGAAGTCATAGACCTCGCCGGTCGATCCCGTGCCGACATTGAAGGTGGTGTCGAGCCCGCCGCCGCCGCCGAGGCGGGCCAGGGAATTCATCGCGGTGCCGCCGATTTTCGCGAATTTTCCGCCCACGAGAATGTTTCCGTCCGGCTGCAGCGCGAGGGCAAAGACGGGCAGCGTATCCACGCCCCCGCCGATGCCGAAGGCGGTGTCCACGGTGCCGTTCGGATTGAGGCGCGCGAAACCTTTGTTGGGCACGCTGAAGGCCCCGCCGATGAGCAGTTTTCCATCGGGCTGGAGGACGGTCTTATAGACCGCATTGTCCACGAAGTCCGAAGCGAACGAGGTGTCCAGGGTGCCGGCGGAGCCGATGTTCACGGTGCAGGCCGGCACGTAGAGCACGACTCCGGGAGACGGGTTGCTGAGCGTGACGGTGAAAGTTTTCACGCCGAAGAAAGGCACATTCGGGACGATGGGGATGGTCACGGTCTTCGGCGCATTGTCGCCCGCCGGCTAGTTGAGGACGCCGGTTTTCGTCGCGTAGTTGGTGGGCGCGGTGGCGGTGCCGTCGGCGGTCGCGTAGCTCGCGCTGATGGGGCCGAGGCTGGTCGGCGTGCGGTTGAGCCTGGCCGTGAGCGTGACGGTGCTGAGGTTTTTTTCCACGCTGACGACCGGCGGCAGCCACTCGATGAACGGATCGAATTGGATCTGGCAGTCGAGGTATTCGTTGGGGGTCACGCCGCCTTTGGCGAGCGGCTTGATGGTGATGCCGGCGACGGTGTCGTGAAAGGTCTTGTCGATGCCGAGCGCGGCATCCTGCGAGTTGTTGCCCGGCGTGGTCATGTCGAGCAGGTTGCCCTGGGTCACGTTGTTGTAGCCCCAGAGGATGTAGGCACCGTTGAAAAGCGAGGCATTGGCTGGGAAGAGCTGCCGGAAGCCGATCCAGTAATCCATCTGCGCGTTGCGCACGATTTTCAGCGCGAGCGTATTCGTGACGGTGATGGCCGCGTGGTCGAAGCGGTAGAGGCGGTAGGTGCCGTCCGCGGTGATCGTCGGGATGCTCGCATCGGGGATCCAGTGGAGGATGCTTTTCTCCCACGGGTCGAACTGAAACTTGATGTCGGTGTTGCCGCCGCCCATCACGCCGAAGGGGTCGGCGTATTCCGTGCTCGAACCGTTGGGCGAGATCGGGTTGCCGTCCGTGACCTGCCAGAGATTGCAGTGCTGGAGCCCGAAGGTGTGGCCGAGTTCATGGGCCACCACGCGGAAATCGAATTCGCCATTGGTCCAAAAACGCTTGCCCTGGATTTCGCCCAGCCCGCCGTAGTTGATCCCCGAATTGGGGAACCCGCTGAGGCTGCTGAAGACCACGCCGATCCGGTCGTAGTTGTTGAGGTTGAAGCCCGCCGCCGTCGCGGCGTTCTCGGCATCGATGTGCAGTGGAAAATTGAGGTTGCCCGCCGCATATGCCGCCCCCGTTTGGGGCATGCGAAAGACCGCCGTCACGTCGGTGGTCGCGACCGCCAGCGCCGCGAGGCCGTAGGAGCCGTCCGCATAGAATTGGGCGACCCCGTTGGCCTGATTGAAAAGATTCGCCGCCGAGACCTGGGTGACCGGGGTGGTTCCATTGAGCGGTGGCCCCGTCAGGTCCGAGAAATCGACGCGGATGATGAGCACCTTTTTCGTCCCCGTGCTCCACGCGACCGAGGGGCGGCCGGTCACGCCGGAGGTTCCCGGCTGGCCGTTCGCCGCCGTCGGTGGCATGACCGCGTTCGCCACCGTCTGCGGATCGAGCGCGCCCGGAGAGGGGCCGGTGGCGTTTTCGGCGGCGATGAGTTTTTGCTCGTACTCCGCCACATGCTCGACGTGGCAGAGCACCGTCCCCTTGCCGGCCACTTCCACGGCGGTCGCCTTATTGGCGGTGGGATTCAGCGGCCCGGCGGGGATGGGCGTTTGCAGGCCGGAGATCGGGCAGAGGGCGTTGATCGGCACGCCGGTGGCCGGGGTTTCGTTTGTTTCGAGCACGCGGAGCGGGCTGTCGGAGACGGCGAAGGCACCGTCCACAGCCACCCCGAGCAGGGAGATTTCCGGCTTCGTGGCCTGGGCCTCGCGCCGGCCGTACACGTAGGCGCGGTATTCTTTGCCGTTCACCAGCGCGATGCGGTAGGTCGGCTCGGCGACGGCCTCGCCTGGCTTCCCGAGCACCCCGAGCGCGGCGAGATCGCCCACGCCCGCCACGCGCTCCTCGAGCAGCGCGGCGACTTCCGGCGGGAGCTGCGCCCGCACGGCGAGCGGGACGGCGGCGGCCAGCGCGGCGCGCGGATCCTTTTTGATCAGCGCGGCCAGCACTACCCGGCGGCCCTGCGCGAGCGCCACACCCTCGGCGAGCAGTGCGCGCTTTCCATCCGCATCCGCGGCGAGGTAGCGCCCGGCTCACGCGTTGAACTCCGCCACTCCGGCGTGCGTCTCCGCTTTCCACGCGCTCGCAAAAGCCTCGCGCGCCGGGATGTCGGCCAGCTCTTTATGCACGGCCCGCGCGGCCCGCGGCGGCGGCAGCGGCGGCTCGGGCACGGGGATCGGGATGGTCGGCTGCCCCGGCAGGATCGGCGGCGGCGGCTCATCCACCGCAGCGGCGACGGGAGTCTGCGCCAATGTCTCGCCGCGCGGCTTTTCATGCAGCCAAAGCCAGCCCGCGGCCGTGAGGCCCGCGAGGGCGAGCACGACGAGCATCAGTCGAAAGAGGGGACGTGTTTTCATAGGAGGAAAAAGCCGAAGGCGTTTTGGATGCTTTCCCGCCCGTTTTCGCCAGCGCTTTTCCCAACGGGCCTGCCACCTGCGGCATTGCTCGCGCCCGGCGGGCACCGCATCTTCGCCGCACCGTGCGCGCCGCCATCGAAGACTTCATCCTTTACCTCGCCACCGAGCGCGGCCTGTCCGTGAATTACCAGCTCTCCACGCGGCTCTCGCTGGAAGGTTTCGCGCTCTGGCTGGAGCGGCGCAAACTCGCCGCCGCGATGGGCGAACCCGCGCTCGACGAGCTGCTGAAAAGCGGCGAGGAACCGCCGCCCGTGGAGACCGACCCGCGCGCGGTCACGCTCGATGACATCGGCGCCCACCTCGCGCACAAAAAGCGGCTCGGGCTTTCGGCTGCGTCGATCAAGCTCATCGTCGTCGCGATCAAAATTTTCTTCCGCTGGCTGCACGCGCGGAAGCGCATCGCGCACGATGTGGCGGAGAATCTCCCGCTCCCGCGCACCGAGCGCTACCTGCCGGAGACGATGAACGAACTCCAGACCGACCAGCTTCTCGAAGGCATCCCGGTCAATGCGCCGCGAGGCTTGCGTGACCGCGCGATTCTTGAACTGCTCTACGCGAGCGGCCTGCGCGTGTCCGAGCTGGTCAATGCGCGGCTGGAGTATTTCGACATGGAAAACCGCATCATCCGCGTCGTCGGAAAAGGCAGCAAAACGCGACTCGTCCCGGTCGGGCAAAAGGCGTGCGACGCCATCCGCGCCTATTTGGAAAAGGAACGGCCCGGCATGGTGAAGAAGCGCACCGGCGGCGAAATCTTCCTCTCCGCGCGCGGCACGAAGCTGACCACGGTGCGCATCTGGCAGATCGTGAAAAACGCCGCGCGCCTCGCCGGGCTCGACCTCAATGTCTATCCGCACCTGCTCCGCCACAGCTTCGCCACGCATCTGCTGAGCAATGGGGCCGACCTCCGCATCATCCAGGAAATGCTCGGCCACGCCGACATCTCGACCACGCAGATTTACACGCACGTCGATCAGCAGCGTTTGAAAGCCGTCCACCACCGCTTCCACCCGCGCGCAAAGTGAACGTGAACGGCTGCGGCGCAGCGGGCGAACCGCTACGGACGCGGCGGAGCCGTGGCCTCCGCCTGCGTTCGCACCTCGATGCGCTCGACCTTTTTCCGAATGTCCTCGGGCAGTGCCTTGATCTGCTCCGGCGTGTCGATCGGTCCGTCGAAAACGGTTTCGCCCTTCGCATTCTTCGCGATGAGGTGAC
>JANXSB010000002.1 GCA_025352865.1 Chthoniobacter sp.
CAGCGGCGGGCGCATGTACCTGCGCACGTTCACGCATTTGATCTCGGTGGGGAAATAGGCGCGCGAAGCGCGCCACCAACTCTATGAAACGCAAACGACACCACCCCGAAGAGATCATCAAAAAGCTGCGCGCAGCGGCGACGCTACTGGCGGCCGGCCTGGGTGCCTGCACCTCGATGAGACAGCCGCGAGCGAGGCCACGCTATCGCGGGCGAAAACGCCGCAAAGACGCGGCGCTGGCGACGGAGCTGCGGCGCCTCTCGGCGGCACGCTGCCCATCGAGCTTTGGCACCTCTGGGCGCGGGAGATGACGCCGGAGATGCGGGCGCTGGTCGCACCGCTCGGCGTGCGGTGTGTAGATGCGCTGGAAGTGCGGAAGCAGCATCCCGTCCGCCGGATGGGTGGCTGGGAGATGAAAGCCTACGCCCTCGTCCACTCCCGTTTCGCCGAGGTGCTGCTGCTCAATGCGGATAACGTGCCCCTACGCGATCCCGCATTCCTTTTCTCGCCCGAGTATCGCGAGCATGGCGCGATCTTCTGGCCGGACTTCGGGCGGCTGGATGGTGGCTGACGAATTGTAGAAGAGACTCCAACCGATCGAGAGCGTGCCGAATATCTCTGAGGGCTTGCCACAACCAAAATGACTCTAGGCATGGTGTCCCAGCCATGCTGTCCTAGGCGATTGTTTTTTGTCATCCCTTTCCAAATCCTCTTCCCATGCCGCGCTTTTACATCCCGCCCCACGCTTGGAATCCTGACCGCCTCGCGCTCGATGACGGCGAGACGCATCACGCGCTCGGCGTGCTGCGGATGAAGGCGGGGGAGCGGGCGACGGTTTTCAACGGGCAGGGCGCGGAGGCGACTGTGGAGCTGGCGAGTGTGGAAAAGGGGCGCGTGGTTTTGAAAAAAATCAGCGCGGGAAAAAGCGCGCCGCTGGCCTGCGAGATCGTGCTGGGGCAGGCGATTCCGAAGGGGAAAAACATGGACCTCATCGTGGAGAAGGCGGTGGAACTGGGTGCGGCGGAGATCGTGCCGCTGATGAGTGAGCGGACGATCGTACGCGCGGACGCAGCCGAGGCGCTGGGCAAACGCGAGAAGTGGCAGCGCGTGGCGGTGGAGGCGGCGAAGCAGTGCGGGCAGAACTGGCTGCCGCGCGTCCACACGCCGCAGACGCCGAAGGATTTTTTTGCGTCGGGCGAAAAGTTTGACCTGATGCTCATCGCCTCGCTCCAGCCGGATTCGCGTCCGGTGAAGGAGGTGCTGGCGGAGGCGGGCGCGGCGAAGCCGAAGCGGGTGCTGATCCTCGTGGGGCCGGAGGGGGACTTCACGCCGGCGGAGGTGAATCTCGCAAAGGCGCACGGCTGCCGGCCGGTGACGCTGGGGCCGATCATCCTGCGCACGGAGACGGCGGCGATTTACTGCCTGAGCGTGCTTGGGCACGAGCTGTTCCGGTAGGGCGCGGAGGGGGAAAGGGTTGAGGTATGAGGGATGAATGAGGAGGTATGAAAGGCAGGTTCATCACTCATCCTTCATCCCTCATCCCTCGTCTTTTTTCCGCAAGCTCCATGACGGGGATTGACAGCGCACGGCGCGGGGCGCATGTCTCTCGCATGCTTGAGTCTCCCGAACCTCCCAAGTCCTTTCTCCAGAAGCTCCAGGAACGCGCTGCCGCGTCGCGCTTCTTTACCGTGTCGGTGCTGCTCCATGTCGTCCTCATCGTCATGGGCGGCAGTGTGGTGCTCTTCAAGCGCATGACCGAACCACCGGATTTCAATTCCTCGGACGGACTGGTCGCCGACAATGTGGAAGTGGCCGCCCCGCAGGAAAAGCCGGAGGTGGCGGAGCAGCTTGCGCTGCAGGCTCCATCGCTGAGCGCGCCGTCGCTTTCCTCGATCACCACCTCGGCGGCGGCCCCCGCTTTCACCGTGGCCTCGGTGGCTCCGGTCATCAAGGCGGTGCAGACGGACGCGATGGCCAAGGCGCTGGATCACGCGCCCAAAGGACTGAGCGGTACTGTCCACAGTGCGTACGGCATCCGTGGCGGCGGTGCCCGAACGCAGGCGATCATGGAAAGAGGCGGCAAGAAAGAAAGCGAACTGGCCGTGCTCAAGGGGCTCAAATGGCTCGTTGAGCACCAGAATCCCGACGGCTCGTGGGGCCCGGCGTATCAGGGAGCGATGACCGGGTTTGCGCTGCTTTCCTTCCTCGGCCACAACGAACTGCCGGTGTCGCCGGACTATGGCCCGACGGTGCAAAAGGGCATCGACTGGCTGGTGGAGAACGGCAAGAAAAACGCGGGGCACATGAACATGGCCGGCAGCTTCGACCAGCCGGGCGTCTATGCCCACGCCATCGCCACCTACGCGCTGGGCGAGTACTACGGGATGACCAAGGACGAGCGCGTCGTGGATTTGTTTAAGCAGGCCATCGGCTACATCGTGGCCGGGCAGGGGCCGGACGGCGGGTGGATGTATGCCTACGACAAAAGCGAAAGCGATACCTCGGTCACCGGCTGGCAGATTCAGGCGCTGAAAGCCGCGCATCTCAGCGGCCTGAATATCGACGGCGTGGATCCCGCGCTCGACAAGGCCATGCTCGACCTCAAGCGCGTGCAGGCCGACGACGGCAGTTTCGGCTATCGCAAGCCGGCACCCGGCAGCTACAGCCTCACCGGCGTGGGCGTGCTCTGCCGTTATTTCTGGCTGCAGGAAAAGGACAAGAGCGTGCAGGAAGGCATCCAGTTTATGATGAAGCAAATCGACCGCGAGCATCCCGTCGATTACCACCACGAAAAGGCCGATCTCTACTGCTGGTATTACAACACGCAGGCCTGCCTCATGGTCGGCGGCGGCGCGTGGACCAAGTGGAACACGCGCTTCCAGGAGCAGCTCTACAAGAACCAGAACCCCGACGGCAGTTGGCCGCCCGTGGCCGGCAAATCGCCCGGCGGCGAGATGCAGCGCGACCCGGAAGGCGCGGGCCCGTACTTCCGCACGACGCTCTGCATCCTGATGCTCGAGGTCTTTTACCGCTACTCGCCGACGCTGAAGTAACGCGCGCGGCAT
>JANXSB010000003.1 GCA_025352865.1 Chthoniobacter sp.
TTCCGGCGGACTGGAGGTAGGCGATGAGGTCGAGGAGTTCGTCTTTGTTGAGGCCGTTGATGAGGCCGGGGGGCATCATCGAGACGTTGAAGGGCGCGCGGTGCTTGATGTTGGCAGCATCCACGGCGGTCTGCACGTCGGGCGCGAGGGCGCTGGTCATGACGAAGAGCTTGCCGTTTTCCTCGACGATGACGCGGCCGACGATGGTGCTGCCGTCTTTCATGTCGAGCTGCTCGGTGCCGTACTGGTCGCTGATGACTTTGCTGGGCTCGATGATGTTTTCCATGAGGTCGCGCAGGGAGTAGCGCTGGCCGGCGCCGGTGAGGTCGGGGCCGATGTTGCCGCCGTCGCCGCGCATGTGGTGGCAGTTGATGCAGAGTGTGGAGGCAAACATGGCCTTGCCCTGCTCGAAGCTGCGGCCCTGCAGGCCGGTCTGCGCGAGCGCGGCGACATCTTCGACGGTGTAATTTTTTCCGGGGCCTTTCGGGGCGATGAGATTGGCGGGCGCGGCGGGCGGGGCTTTTTTCGAGAGGTCATCGAGGGCGGCGCGCTCGGCGGGGTCGGTGACGGTGTTGGCGAGGGCTTCGTGGCGGATGTTGTCGAGGAATTTGGTGAAGCTGTTGCCGCCGCGCCACGCATGCGTGCGCGGGAACCAGCCAAAGAAGGCTTTGCGCAGCTCGGGCGTCCAGCCCGCTTTGGCCTCGCGCAGCGAGTGGACGTAGGAGATGGCCTGGCGGTTCGGGCGGCTGTCGTGCATGCCCGCGACGGCCTGCGCGTAGCCGCCGTTGCGGGCGAGGACTTCGTCGCTCGCGATGGTGATGTCAGTGTCCCTGGCGGTGTCGAGCATGGGCACGGTTTTGGCGACGATGCTCGGGGAGCCGAGATACACGAGGAGCTGGACGAGTTCGCGATTGGCGAGCGGGTCGGCATTCGGAAAAAGCGGGTCGAGTTTCGCGGCGATCTGCGCACAGACGTCGGGCGCGGGCCGGCCCATGCGGGTGAAGGCCAGCTCCCACGCGCGGAGGAGCGGGAGGCGGAGTTCGGCAGGCTGCTTCGTGAAATCGAGCGCGGCGAGGGCGGCGATGATCTTCGGCTGGAGCGCCTTGTCGCCGGTGCGCGCGAGGGCGATGAGCGCCTCGATCTGCGCCTGCGGATTTTTCTCCGCGAGCGTTTTGTCCGCCCACCGCACGGCGGGCTGGTGCTCGATGGCAATGCGCGCGGCGAAGCGCAGGAAACGGTCTTTGCTCGCGAGGAAAGGCCACGCTTTTTCCACCGCCTCCGGCCCGGTGCCCTCGGCCTGCAATGCCTCCAGCGCCTGCCGCGTTTTCGCCTCCGCCGTGGGCGCGAGCGGCGCGGCGGGCGCGGTGCTTTCCTTGCCGGTGTAGGTCACGCGGTAGAGCCCGGACTGGTTGCGCCGGCCCCCGATGGTGACGTAGAGCGCGCCGTCGGATTTGCGCACCACGGCATCGGTCACGGAGAATCCGCGGCCCGCGAGGAAGTCCTCTTTCTCCGCCTTGAAACTCGCGCCGTCGGGCGTGAAGTGGATGGCCCAGATGGTCGCGTAGGTCCAGTCGAGCGCGAACATGGCGCGCTGGTATTTCGCGGGAAATTTCGCGCCCGTGCCGAAAACCGTGCCCGTGGGCGAGCCCGGCCCGATGTCCACTGCCGCGGGCAGCGAGTCCGCATAGTACGCGGGCCAGCGACCCGAGCCGGAGCGCCAGCCGTAGTCGCCGCCGCTGACGATGTGGTTGATCCGCGTGGGCATGTACCACGGCGCGCCCATGTCCCATTCCATGTCGGAGTCGTAGGTGAAAAGCTCGCCGTTCGCGTCGAAGGCGATGTCATACTGGTTCCGAAAGCCGCCCGCGAAAAGCTCGACACGCTTGCCGTCGGGATCGGTTTTGCAGACGTAGCCGCCGGGCGCGAGGATGCCTGCGGCGTGGCCATTGGCGTCCCACATGCGGGTGATGAGATGATCCTCGCCGATGGCCACAGGCCGCGCGTAGGCGATCGACGCGGGGACTTTCGTGTGGTTGCCGGCGACGAAGTAGATCGACTTGCCATCCGGGCCGAGCACCACGCCATGCCCGCCATGCTCGCCGCCCTCGCTGAGTTTGCAAAGCAACTCGGCCTTGTCGAACTGGTCGTCGCCCTTCGTGTCGCGCAAGCGCCAGAGCCCTTTGTCGGCCATTTCGTTGTTCAACAGGTAGAGGCTGTCGAAGGCGAAGAGCAGCCCGTGCGCGCCGCCGAGCGGCTTGCCATCGCTGCCGTTGGGGAGCTTGAGCGGCTCCACTTTGGTGCCCTCGGTCGTGCCGAGCGGCGGGACGGTGACGCGGAAAAGCCCGCCGTACTGGTCGCCCACGATGAGCCGGCCTTTGGCGTCCTCGGTCATGGAAACCCACGAGCCCTGCTCCGCTTTCGGCACGGTGTAGATCAGCTCGACTTTGAAACCGGCGGCCACCGTCAGCGATTCGGGATCGGCCGCCGCGCCGCTGCCGCCCGCCTTGCCGCCACCGGCAAAGGCATCGCCCCACGGCGCGGCCCCGAGCTTGGCGATCGTCACCGGCTTACCCCATCCGTCCGCCTTGAACTCCGCCGTCTGCCAGCCCGCGCTCTCCTTTTCCGCGCTCTGCCAACTCGTGTCGGTGACCACGAGCACCTGCTTCGCGCCGCCCACTTTCGCCTCGATCCGCGCGACCACCGCCGCCACGCCCTCGTCATTCTTCCCGCGAAGCGCGAGCACATTTTCGCCGGCCCGCAGTTGCTTCTCCACGCGCACCTTCGCGGCCTGCGCCCAGTCATCGGTCTTCGCGATTTCCACGCCGTTGAGATACGCGGTCGCGTGGTTGTCGCCGGTGACCATGAGCGTCGCCTCGGTCACGCCGGCGGGGACGGTGAAGGTCTTGCGGAAAAAACGCACCTCGCCGTCGGCGGCTTTGGCCGTATGCCAAATCCATTCGGGAGTCTGCGCACGGGCGCTGGCGAGGGTGAGCAGGGCGAGGAGAAAGACGCGGAGGGTGGGCATGGGAATGGTGCTAGGAAACCTTTGCCGCGCGCTTTTCCTAGCGGAAAAAGCGGAGTCTTGCACTCGCCCGCACGCTTGGGAAAAATGCGCGCACTTTTCCCCACCCCATGAAAACCAAATCCCTCCCCATCCTCCTCACCGCGCTCATCTGCGCCGCCGTGCTCATCGCCGAGGAGCAGCGCATCGGCGCGCTGCGCCAAAGTCTCGCGCAAGTCCAAAAGGACTCCACCGCCGCGCAGGAGCAGATGAACCGCGACGCCGCGGAACTGAAAAAACTCCGCGAGCGCAACACCGCCCTCACGTCGGAGTCCGAGCAGTTGCGCTCCCACCTCACCGACGCGAAAGCCGCCGCGCCGGACGCCGTGACCGGAGTCGGCGGCGCGGGCGCGGGCGGTGGAGAGGCCGCGAAAGACAACCCCCAGGCCGGCTGGATGAAGGGCGTCGCGAAGATGTTCAAGGATCCCGAGATGAAGAAGATGATGCGCGGGCAGCAGAGCATGGGCATCCGCATGATGTACGGCGACCTGGCGAAGGAACTGGGCCTGTCGTCCGCCGCGGCAGACAAGGTCATCGAGCTGCTCGCCGACCGGCAGATGGACGCGAGCGAAAAGGCGATGGCGAGCATGGACGGCGCGGAAAAAGATCCCGCCAAACTCGAGCAGGCGGGCAAGGACGCGCAAAAGGTGATGACGGACTACGAGGAGAAACTGAAAGCCGCGCTCGGCCCGGAGAAAAAGGCGAAGCTCGATGAATTTGAGCGCACGCTCGGCGACCGCATGGCGATGCAGCAGTACCAGGGCAGCTTCGCCGCCGCAGGCCAGCCGCTCGACGACACGCAGCGCGCGGGCCTTCTCCAAATCATGAAAGAGGAGCGCATGAAAACGCCCGCCGGCCCGCTCGATCCCGGCAACAAGGATGTGGCCGCGTCGATGAAAGCGATGCAGTCCGGCGACGCCCTCGAAAAGTCGCTGGAAACCCAGCGCCAGCTCCAGCAGCGCGTCTTCGACCGCGCGCACACCGTCCTCACACCCGACCAGATGAACGCCTTCGAGTCCGCGCAAAAGGCGCAGCTCCAAATGCAGGAGATGGGCGTGAAGATGGGCAAGGCGATGTTCGGCGGCGACAAGGCGAAGTAGCGCAGGCTTCCCGCCTGCCGTATCGCGGGCTTCCCGCCTGCCCCCCGCAGCGGCTCGCGGTTTGCTAGGCAGAGCGGGCATGCCATTCCATTTCACCCTCCGCCCATGAACCCGCGGCTGCGTCTCGCGCTCTGCGGCGTGCTGCTCGGCGGCACCATTTACGGCCTTTGGCCGCGCCCCGTGCTGCGGCATCCGCCCGGCGTGCTGGTGGCCGCGGAGCCTGAGCAGCACTTGATCGCCGGGCCGCCACTGCCCGCACCGCACGGCTGGACGCTCAGCGCCGCCGCCACCTACACGATCAAAGCGCGGGTGCTGCATACGCGACGCTACTGGGACGATGGCAGCGCGCTCGTGCCTTACGATGTGGCGCTCGGCTGGGGGCCGATGTCGGATCAGGCCGTCCTCGACCGGCTGAAAATTTCGCAGAGCACGCGGTTCATGTTTTACCGCTGGGCGGACACGCCGCCGATCCCCGGAAAAGAGATCGGCTGCCACTCGTCGAACAACCACCTCATCGCCGCCAACCCCGAGGTCGCCGCCGTGATTCGCAAGCTGCGCGTCGGACAAATCGCGACGCTGCGCGGCTATCTCGTGAACGCCACCGGCCCCGACGGCGGGCACTGGAACACCTCGCTTTCGCGCACCGACGACGGCCCCGGCGCGTGCGAACTTTTCTACGTCGAGTCCGCGCAGGCGGAGGACGATGTGATTTGAGACTCGCGCCGCGCCGCCCGCGCCGTGACATCATGCGCGCATGCCACTCACCCCCTGCCGTCAATGCGCGGAGCCGGTGGACGACCAATCCGCCGTCTGCCCGCACTGCCACGCGCCGCGCCCCGCCGTGCGCGAGTGGCATGGCGAGGGTTTTGAATGGCGGTCGCACGCGCAGTGGCTGGGCGTGCCGGCGGTGCATGTGGCCTTTGGCAACGGCGCGAATGGCCGTCCGCGGGTGGCGCGCGGCGTGATCGCGGTCGGCCAGCGCGCGGTGGGCGGTGTGGCGGTGGGGATTGTGGCGACGGGATTTGTCGCCGTCGGGGTGGTCGGTGTGGGCGTGATTTCGCTCGGCGTCGTGGCCGTGGCGGCGGGCGCGGCGGTGGGCGTGAATGCGCTCGCCCCGCTGGCGTTCGGCGTGGTCGCGGCGGGCTATGCGGTCGGCGGGGTCGCGGTGTTTGGCTGGAAGATTCTCTTTGCCGTCGCGCGCTGACGCGGTGAAAACGGCGGCATGTTTTCCCGCCGCTCCCTCCTCCCGCTCGCGCTCGCCGCTTTCACCCTCGCCCTCCACGCCGAGCCGCTGCCGCGCTTGAAAGTCAGCGAGAACCACCGCTTTCTCGTGACGGAAAAAGGCACGCCGTTTTTCTATCTCGCGGACACCGCGTGGGAGCTGTTTCACCGGGCCACGCGCGAGGACGCGGAGGAGTATTTGCGCGACCGCGCGGCGAAGGGTTTCACCGCCATTCAGGCCGTGGCGCTGCCGGAGTTTGGCTGCTTCGACACGCCGAACCGCTACGGGCATCTGCCACTCATCGGCGGCGATGTGACGCAGCCGGACGAGGCGTATTTCGAGCATGTCGATTGGGTGGTGAAACGCGCGGGCGAGCTCGGGCTCTACATCGCGCTCGTGCCGACATGGGGCGACAAAGTGAACAAAAAATGGGGCGCGGGTCCCGAGGTTTTCACTCCGGAAAACACGCGCATTTTTGGCGAATGGCTGGGCCGCCGCTACAAAGACGCGCCGGTCATTTGGGTCAACGGCGGCGACCGTCCGATCGAGAATGAGCGGCATCGCGCGGTCTTCCGCGCGCTCGCCGAGGGGCTGCGCGCGGGCGACGGCGGCGCGCACCTCATCACCTTTCACCCATCGGGCGGCAGCTCCTCCAGCGCCTACGTCCACGACGAGGCGTGGCTCGATTTCAACATGATGCAGAGCGGCCACGGCGGGCGGAACAACGCCAGCTACCGCATGATCGCGCGCGACTACGCGCGCACGCCGGCCCGGCCCACGCTCGACGGCGAACCGAATTACGAGGATCACCCCGTCCGCGGCTCGAAGCTCGCGGACGATTGGTTCGGCGAATGGGACGTGCGCAAGGAAGTGTACTGGAGCGTCTTCGCGGGCGGCTGCGGCGTGACCTACGGCTGTCATCCGATCTGGCAATTCTGGGACGGCAAGACCGCCAAGCTCGCCGACCCGCGGCACTCCTGGCGCGAAGACCTCGCGCTGCCCGGCGCGGCGCAGGTGGGCTTTCTCCGCCGGCTCATCGAGTCGCGCCCGCAGCTCACGCGCATCCCGGATCAGACGTTCATCGTCTCGCCAAATCCCGACGGCCCCGCGCACGCCCAAGCCACGCGCGGTGCCGATGGCAGCTACGCCTTCATCTATCTCCCCACCGGCCAGCCGGTGAAAATCGCGCTCGCCAAACTCAGCGGAAAAAAACTCCGCGCCGCGTGGTGGGATCCGCGCCGCGGAGAAATCGCGCCGGGCTCGACGGAGATGGAAAACAGCGGCGCGGAAACTGAGTTCAAGCCGCCCACCGCGGGCGACGCGAATGACTGGGTGCTCATCCTCGACGACGCCGAAAAATATCCCGCCGCACCCGCGCCAAAACCATAAACCGCGGTGCCCGCCAGCCCATTCGATGCAACGTCACAGCTCCCGGATTCCCATTCCGTTAATTTGGCAAAATTCCGTTAATTCCGTCAAAAAAACAAAAACGAAATTACGGAATTTTGCCAAATTAACGGAATGGATTCGGCCCGCCATTTTGTCCGCCGGACTGCTGCACGCCACGACGGAAGCCTGTCGCGCCGACACCGCCGAAAAGCTCCGCGACCTCGAGGCCAAAGTGCAAACCGAGCCCGCGGACTTTGTCGCCTGGAACAAGCTCGCCGACGCGCACCTCAGCCTGCTCAGCGCCACCGGCGATCTCGCCCATCTGACCCGCGCCGACGCCGCCGTGGAGCGCTCGCTGAAAACCGCGAACCCGGAATTCAACCGCGGCGGCCTGGCCATGCGCACGCGGGTCGCGCTGGCGTCCCATCGCTTTGCCGAGGCCCGGCGCGATGCGGAGCAACTGCGCACGCTTATGCCCGACAGCGGCTACCCGCTGCAACTGCTCGGCGACGCGCTTTTCAATCTCGGCGAATACGACGACGCCGAGCGCGTGTGGGCGCAAATGCTCGCGCGCGACGGCAGCAACCCCGCGACCGAGCCGCGGCTCGCGCAGCTCGATCTCATTCATGGCCGCGTCGAGCGCGCACGGGAGCGGCTCGCGACCGCGCTGGAGCTGGCGCGCAAGCTCACCCCGCCCGCGCCGGAAACCGTCGCGTGGTGCCAGGTGCAGCTCGGCGAACTCGCCTTCCGCTCCGGCGATTGGGAAACCGCCGAGACACACTACACCGCCGCGCTTTCCGCCCAACCAGACGACTCCGCAGCGCAGGATCACCTCGCCGAACTCCGCGGCGCGCAGGGCCGTTTCGACGAAGCCCTCGCGCTCTACACCCGCGCCATCGAGCGCGCCCCCCGGCCCGAACTCATGCAGGCGCTCGGCGACCTCTGCATCGCCGCCGGCCAAACGGGCGACGCAAAACTTTGGCGCGACCGCGCCCTCGCCGCCTACCTCGCCTCGGTCCAGCGCGGGGAAGTCCTCTACCTCCACCACCTCACCGGCTTCTACGCCGACTCGACAATGAACCCGCGCGCGCTCTCGACTGCGCCCGGCGCGACTTCGCCCTGCGGCCCGGCATCCAGGCGTGCGACGCGCTCGCGTGGGCGCTGCGCAAAGCCGGCCAACTCGACGAAGCCGCGGCCATGTCCGCGCGCGCCCTCGCCACCGGCACGCGCGACGCGCACCTCCTCTACCACGCCGGCATGATCCGCATGGGCGCGGGCGACATCACCGGCGGCGGAGCCCTGCTCCAGCAGGCGCTCGCGGCCAATCCCCGCTACAACACCTTCCACGTCCACCGCTGATGCTGCGCGCGCTCCTCCGCCTTTTTCTCGTGCTGCAATGCACCGCCCTCGCCGCGCTCGCGCACCCCGTGGCGCAGGGCGCGATGGACATTTCCGTGCGCCCCGACGGCCTCGACATCCGCGCCCGCGTGTCCGTGGAGCAGGCCTTTGTCGCCGCCGCCTTCGGCGAAAAAGCGCACGCCGGCGCGACGCTCGACGAGGTCTGGCAGCGGCACGGCGAATACCTCCTCGCCCACCTCCAGCTCACCGCCGACGGCGTCCCGCTCGCGGGAAAAGTGATCGCGCTCACCCCGCCCACCAGCGCCGAACCGGATGCCCGCATCGCCTTCGATTTGCGCTACGAGTTGCCGCCGGGAAAGACGCGCCCGCGCGCGATTGCGCTCCGCCAAAATGTGCTCAACGAATTCATCTTCGCGCCCGGCAATCCGTGGGAGGCGAGCTACATCGTCCGCTTTTCGCAACGCGACCGGCCCGCGCAAACCGACCGCCTGCTCACTTCGCGCGAGCAGCTCACCTTCGCCTGCGACGCCGCACCGCGCGCCGACGAGCACGCGCTGGCCGGCGCGTTCGTGCGGCATGGCATCATGCACATCCTCACCGGCTACGATCACCTGCTCTTCGTCGCGGGCCTCGTCCTCGCGGTCGTGAGCCTGATGGATTTGGTGAAAGTGGTCACCGCCTTCACCATCGCGCACACGCTCACGCTCACGCTCGCCGCGCTCGACATCGTGCGGCTTTCCAGCCGCATCGTCGAGCCGATGATCGCCGCCAGCATCGTCTTCGTCGCGCTGCAAAATCTCCTCTCCCCCGCGCGCAGCCGCGGCTGGGCACGGCTCGCGGTCGCGTTTGGCTTCGGGCTTTTTCACGGCCTCGGCTTTGCCGGCGGGCTGCTCGACGCGATGGACGGAATGGCCGGCGTCACAATCGTCACCGCCATCGCCGCCTTCAGCCTCGGCGTGGAAATCGGCCACCAGCTCGTCGCGCTGCCGCTTTTCGGTGCGCTGAAAATCTTGCGCGCCGTCAGCCGCCGTGCTGACGATCCAACGCGTGTCCCGCGCTGGGCGATGCGCGTCGGATCGAGTGCGATCTGCACGGCGGGCCTCGTCTATTTCGTCGCCGCGCTGCGCCAGAATTAGAGCGCCTATTTCGCCAGCGAGACGCAGACAATTTCCTTGTCATTGCGCGCATAGACGCAGCGGTTGGCGAAGGCGGGATGCGACCACACGACGGGGCGGCCGGGATCGTTGTTCGTCGCGTCGAGCAGGTGCGCGCGGCTGATTTCCTCGTACCCGGCGGGCGAGAGCTTCGCGATGATGAGGTCGCCATTTTCGTTGAAGAGAAAAAAGCGCGCGCCGTTTTTGAT
>JANXSB010000045.1 GCA_025352865.1 Chthoniobacter sp.
CTCGATTTCATAACCCCAGCGACGGAGTTCCCGCGTCAACTCGTGGTAATAGACGTTCTCCACATATTTCCGCGCGAGGAGCATTTCGTGATTTTGCAGCGCCTTCCATCGCCGTTCCACCGGATCGAAAGTTGCGTTGAAGAGAATGCAATGGCTGTGCAGATGTGGATCGAGGGCGCGCGAAGTATCGTGGCGGAATACTGCGCCAACGATGTTACCAGTCGGACGGTCTGAACACGCTCCCCCACTCCGCACCCGCGTTTCAGCAAATCGCTCCAGTTCCTTCATCGCCATTGAGACCGCGCGTTGGTGAGCCTCGACAATCCGTTGATCGCCGCCAATCAGCGCGACGACGGACACGGACTTGGGCGGAGAAATGGTGAAGTCGTAAAAGACGCGGCGATTGGCCACCTCCTGCTCATTGCCGCTTCCATCCTCTGCGCGCCGGGTTGTCTTACGCCTTTGCGTCAAAAGGTTATTGGTCTGCGGGTGAAGATTGTCGCAGAGCCGGAGGAAGGCGGCTTGTTGCACGTCCCCCACCAGCCCGAGCATCTCAGCGCCTTGCCCGAACCATTGGCCGGAAACTCGTTGGCCTTCCGTGTAGTAATCACCGACGCAAAGATGCTCCTCAAAATACGTCTTCGCGTTGGCGAGATTGTATTGAGTCTTCGGAGTGAGCACCGCGCGGTTCTAAATGGAACCCGGATGCAAGTTGCGCTGGAACGGGCGCAATGAACCCCGCTGCCCCGTGTATTCGGGGTGCATGATTTTTATGAACGGACGCCTGACCCCTAACCGGCGTTAGGCGCTTTTTGTCATGAGCCCATCCGATCCTCGACTGAAAACCCAGGCACGATGCGCCGCAGCGACGGTGCAAATGCGTCAGCGCATCGACGCACCTTCCGACCGATGAGCGACAGCACCGGACAACTCTCCAATCAGCAGCTTTTCGATGCGGCTGTCAGAAATTTCGAGCGGAAGCTGCCTGCGAGATTCAGGGCGCTCATGCCTTACAAAGAAGGCATCGCTGGATTGCGCGCCAAGAGCGCCTCGTTCCGAACCATCGCGCAAATCCTCAAGCAAACGGGCGTCTCCGTCTCGCACGATACCGTTGCGCGCTTTTGTCATGCAGTCATCGAGCAGACGCCGCCGCGTCAGAAAAGCCGACCGAAAGCCGCCAGCACAGCGACCGACGTAAGACGCGCGCAGACGCAAACTCCGCAGGCGGGTGACGCAGGCGACGCGCCCGGTGTCAGCGCGCTGTTGCAGCAGCGCCGCATTGCCGACGCAACCGCAGGCGCGTCCGGCAAATCGCGCGGGCCGCGAATCGCCGACCCCAAGAACGTATGAACCGCTCCCAAATTCCAACCTCAACTAATCCATGAAACGACAACTAGACATCATCCTCAACGGCAAGGGAGGCGTCGGGAAGAGCTTCTTCGCGACCAACCTTGTCCAATACCTCAAAGACCGGCAGATCGAACATCGCGCCATCGACACCGACAATGAGAACTCCACCTTGAAGCGATTCCATCGCGAGGCGGAGTTCATCAACATCGGCAACGTGCAGGAAATCGACCTGCTCTTTTCGAGTCTGGAGCAAAGCCCTCTCGTCGTCGTCGATTGTCGCGCCGCATCGACGGACATCTTCCTCGACTACTTTGCGGAAATCCGGGCGTTCGAGATTCTGGAAATGCTTGATGCCTCCCTCACGGTCATCTCCCCGGTGAATCACGAGGCCGATAGCGTCGAGCAGGTGAAGATCATCGCCAGCAGCCTGAACGACCGCTGCAGGTATTTAATCGTGAAGAATCAGGCGCATAGCGAGCAGTTCAAGATTTTCGAGCACAGCAACACGCGGAGCCGAATCATCGACGAACTAGGCGGGCGCGAGATCGTGATGCCGAAGCTGTACGATTGGCTCGTCACCGGGCTCAACGAAACGAACCTCACCATTTCGGAAGCTATCAAACATTCGGGGTTCTCGCTCGTGGACCGGCAGCGATTGAAGAACTGGCAGGCGAACTTTAACGAGCAGATCGACACCGCCAGCGACTTGCTTCTGCCCGGTGGCGAGGCTGGCAAAGGCGCTGTGCGAACGAAGAAGGGCAAAACTCAATCGACTGGCGAGCCAGCCGTTCCCACCGCATGAAAGGCGAGCCGCGCGAGATGATGCTGAGAACTGCCGTGCTCGAATGGCAGAAGAAATACGGGGTGGAGGACGGCGACCCGCTTCTTGCCTCGCTGGAGCTTTTTCAAATCTACCTGGCAAATCTCCAAATGGGTGACGCCGCTGGGACCGGCGTTTCGTTTCAAGAGTTTCGTGAATCCTTCGAGTTGCTCGACCAACGCAGCAAACTTTTCGCGAAGCACGCGACCGACTTGATCGAGGCTCTCCGACAGGTGCCGAACATGCGGCAGCAACTCCGCTCGTATCACGCCGCCGCGTTCGTGATGACGGCGGTTGCAGCCCTCGGTGCAGGTGTGCTCATCGGGCGGTATCTACTTTGAAGCTATGAGTCTTTTCGGCGTTATCCTTGCGGCAGTTTCGGTCATCCTCGCCGCCTACTTTTACCGGATGGCTGACGCTCCCAGCGGATGGGGAATGTCAGCG
>JANXSB010000077.1 GCA_025352865.1 Chthoniobacter sp.
CGGCGATTTCCCGCGCGCGGGTCTGCCACGTCGTCACTTCAAAAATGGAGTAGAGCAGCCACAGCGCGCCGACGGCGGCGGGGACGAGGGCGATGAGCATGACGCGCTGGCGGAGGCGCTTTTCCTTGAGGTTGGCTTTGAAAAGCGACTGTTCGAGATCGGCGTTGGGTGTGTTCAGTGCGGCCATAATTTCCGGGTGCGTTTGGTTTATCCGACGAGTTCTTCCGCGCGGCGCACGAGCGGTTCGCGCTGGCGGCTGGGGAGCGTTTCATCCGCGAGGCCGCTGCGCGTGTAGCGCATGCCGATCAGCCCCTGGCCGAGAAATTCGCCGCGCGCACTCACGAGCTGCGCCTGGCAGGCGATGAACCCGGCAAAGCCCGCGACGAGCAGAAAATGCGTGAGGCCCATCATCGCCATCGGCAGCGCAAGCAGCCCGAGGCCGAGAGCCCCGAGAAGCATCCAGCGCGCGAGGCGGCGGAGATCGAGAATGGTCTCGTGGCGGGTCTGGATCGCGGCGTCGAGCGAGAGCAAAACGGGGGGCGTGGCCGCGGGCGGGCGCACGGGCAGCGGCCCGGCGGTGCCGAGATGCCGCGCGACCTGGCGCGCGATCTCGGTCAGCTCGGCGTCGCGCTTTTCCAGACCGAGTCCGTCGAGCGCGGCATTGATGCCGTTGGCCGCGTCGAGATCGCGCAGCCCGGCGAGCTCGAAGAGGCAATGGCTGGCGAGCACCCAGCAGATTTTCAGCCCGTTCTCGCGTTCAGTTTCGAGCAGGGCGGGAAGTTTCGCGCGCGTCACAAAATCCGATTCGAGAAAGATGTCGCTGACGATCATCATCGCGACCTTGCGGCTCCCGACCACGTCGGCGAGTTCCGTTTTCCAAGTGCCGCCGCCGCGCAGCCGCCGCTCGTCCCACACGACGATGCCCTCGTTTCCGACCACGGGTTTGATCGCCGCATGGATGCGGTCGAACCATTTTTTTTCGGGAAAGCAGTAGGCGATGAAAATTCCAGTACGGTTCGACATGGGCGTGAGCCGGACAAAGTGCCACCAACCCGCGGCGGACTTCAACCATCGGATTCAGGGCGTTTGCCAAGCCTGCCCGCGAGTTCGCGTTTGGGATTCGGACGCGCCCTTGTCTCGCGCGGAGCTTTCGACAAGATTGCGCGTAATGAAACCCTCGCTCGCTGCACTCGCGCTGGCTCTCGCGCTCCCGCTTTTCACGCCGCACGCCAGTGGCAATGGCGGCACATTCGTCAATACGTCGGTCGGGGCCACCGGCCATCTCGTGCCACAGCGGAAGAGCCGCATCGTGCTCGAAAGCGAACACCTCGCGGTCTCGCTCGATGGCGAAACGGCGGACGTCGATGTGCAATACCAGATCGCGAACCGGGGCGGCGCGGAAAGCGTGACCTACGGCTTTCCGATCGACACCCTGGGCTACGCAAGCTCCTCGAGAGACACAGGCGTGACGAACTATCACATCGAGGACGGCCACGAAGCGCTCGACGTGCGCAAGGTCATCCACGAGATGGCCAATACGGCGGGGTTCGGGATCGGTGCCGAGGTGGTGTTCGAAAAAGAACGCACCGTACGTGACTGGTATTTCAGCGATCTTCAGTTCGCGCGTGGCGGGCGCAAGACGCTTCGCGTGACCTATCGCCAGACCACGTTTGGCGCGAAGTCCGGCACCTCCAAATCATTCCGCTGGTTCCGCTCGAAGAACACTTTCCGCTACACCTTTCGCCCGGCGCAGACGTGGGGCGATGGCCGCGTGCCCGCGCTGCGGATCGAACTCGATGTGCGCAACCTCCGCGCGAAGCAGGTGCCGCTCACCGTCGTCTCGCCGCCCGGCGCGGTGGAGCGCGACGGGGTGCTGGTGTGGGAGTTGAAAGATGTCGATCTGAGCAAGATTCCCGATCTCGTGGTGAGCTACGATCTTGGATCATTCATGGAAGAGGAGGCAATTCGTCCGAAGCGGTTGGATCGGAAAATGATCAAATCCATCCGCGCCTCCTCCACGCTACCGTCCGCGCCACACACGACTTACGGCGTGGAAAATCTGCTTGATGGCCGGAGCGACACCTCATGGATCGAGGGCCAGGACGGCCCCGGCAAAGGCGCGTGGATCGAAATTACGTTCAAGCCGGGCGCGATGATCAAAGGCATCGGCGTGCTCAACGGCTACGCGAAATCGCCCGTGGCGCTGGCGGAGAACGGGCATGTGCGCAAGCTGCGCGTTCATATTCCGGGTTGGGAGGAAGGTGAGATTTGGAAGGAGAAGGTGGAATTGAAACCACCGCAGCCGGCGTCGGCGCGAAAGGACTGGCGGGTTTCGGATTTGGATTGGGTTCTCGACTGCGGAGACGGTGCCGATGAAATCAAAAAAGTGCGTCTCACAATCCTCGATGCGGTGCCGGGGACGAAATTTTCCGACACGGCGATCTCGGAGATTTTCATCTACGGCTGGAAGAAGAAGCAGAAGGAATGACGCGCCTGCTCGCGCTCCTCGGCGGGCTCGTTTGCGCCAGCGGGAACGCCGCCGCGCCGCTGCTGCGAGGTGCGCTCGACGGCGGCCCGCCGCGCGCGGGTGCGGTATATTTTCTGCGCACGGGCGAAAGACTTGTCCTTTCGCGCCGAGACGCCGACGCGACGAAACCGGCGCGCTGGTTTCAAATCGCCCCCGAGCTGCGCGCCTACGACAATCGGCCCGGCCCTCATCCGCGCCTCGACCCGATCCGCTATCGCCGCACACCGCTCAGCGATGCTCCCGTCGCGCGGATGGCGCTGTCCTTTTCCACACCCGGCACGCGTTACTTTTGCGCGGGTGAAATCACGCCGGAGCGCTTTGCCACGGCGGAGCCGCTCCAGCACAGATACGCGGGGCAGGTGGTGCAGGTCGTCGTCCGTGCGGGCGACCACTACGCGGATTTTCTCGGCGAACTGCTCGGCACGCCGTTCATCATGGGGCCGGCGGTGCTGCCGGGCGGATGGCATCAGACGGACCAGCGCGTGGGCAGCGATTGCGCGGCTTTCGCCACCTACGGCCGGCGGCGCATGAGCGTGCCGGTGCCGTATGCGGGGCCGGTGGGCATCGTGCGGTTTCTGCGCCCGCTCGGCGGCGGGCCGCTCGCGCCGCCGGGGCCGGACGGCGTGTATCGCGATGCGCGCGGGCGGCGCATCCGCATCGGCGGCGACGCGCTGCGGCCCGGCGACATCGTGCATTTCGGCGCGCAGGTGGCCGTCTTTTCCGCCGACCGCGGCCAGCGCGGCGTGCTCGATGCCGACGATCTGCTTTTCCAATCCTGGCGCACCACGCCCTACGTCACCCGCATCCGCGACGGCGGCTTCTTCGACCGGCCGATCCGCCTCTACCGCTGGAGGTGAAAAGCGCGGGTGGCGAAACTCGCTCCGCCGAACTCGCGCGCGAACAGTTCCCGCTTGTCGCACGCGAACGGAAAGGGTGGAACTTTGCGCACCGTCCTTTCCATGAAAACCACCTTCACCACCGCCGACCTGCACGCGTCCGTCGTCGCCGTTCCACCGCTTTGTCGCGGCGCGGATTTGAAAATGGACGCCGCAGAGAATGCGCGGCTCATCCGCCACATCGAGGCGGGCGGCGTCTCGACGCTGCTCTACGGGGGAAATGCGAATTTTTACAACATCGCGCTCTCGGAATACGCCGCCGTGCTCGACCAGCTCGAAGCCGTCGCCGCGCCGGAGACGTGGATCGTGCCGAGCGTCGGCCCGTACTTCGGCACGATGATGGATCAGGCGGCGATCCTCGCGCAGCGGAAATTTCCGACAGCGATGGTGCTGCCGACGATCACGGTCAGCTCGCCGGAGGGTGTGCGCGTGGCGGTGATGCGCTTTGTGGAAAAGGCTGGCATCCCCGCGGTGCTCTACGTGAAGGACGAGAAATACGTGACCGTGGAAGTGGTGAAGGCGCTCGTGAAAGCGGGCGTGATTTCGTGGATCAAATACGCCGTCGTGCGCGAAAATCCCGCGGCCGATCCGCTGCTCCGCGCGATCGTGGACAGCGTCGATCCCGCGCTCGTCGTCAGCGGCATCGGCGAGCAGCCGGCGAGCACGCACTGGCGGGACTTTGGCGTGCGCGCTTTCACCTCCGGCTGCGTGTGCGTGGCTCCGCGCCGATCGCAGGAAATGCTCGCCGCTCTGCGCGCGGGCGACTTCGCGGAAGCGGAAAAAATCCGCGAGCGGTTCAACTCCCTCGAAGCCCTGCGCAACGCGCACGGGCCGATCCCCGTGCTGCACCACGCGGTCGCTCTCGCGGGCATCGCCAGCACCGGCCCGGCGCTTCCGCTGATGGCGGACCTCGGGGAGGAGTTGCGCGACGGGATTCTCCCCGCAGCCACGGCTTTGCTCGGCTGGAATGGGGAGTAGGCGCGGCGGCTGGGTGTTGAAGACACCCCGCCGGATTTGAATTGACCCACCCGCGCGTTACTTTTTCTCGCGCCGCGAACCGGGCGTGCGATATGACCTGCGGCACTCCCGTTTCCCCCCACGCCCACGCTTTTCAAAAAACCCCAAACCGGAACTAAAAAACTATGGCCCAAGCAATCATGGATCCCGAGGAGGTGCGGCGCTTCGCGAAGGAGCTGAAGCGTTTCAACGAGGATGTACAGAACAAGGCGGGCTCGCTCCAGGCGCGCTTCGCGGCACTCGGCAGCTCGTGGCAGGACCAGGAGGCGGACAAGTTTGCCGAGGAGTTTGTGACCACGATGAAGGTGCTGAAAAAATTCATGGAGGTGGCGGACAAGCACACGCCCTACCTGCTGCGGAAGGCGCAGCGCATCGAGGAATACCTGACCCAGCGCTGAGGCAATGACGAACCAGGTCCGAGTCACCTCGATCGACGCGCTGGAGGCGCTGCGCTCGGCCCTGATTATTTTTCTGACCAAGGCGCGGCGCTCGCTCGACGACACCGGCGACGAAGTGCGCCGGACGCGGATGTGGCTCCAGCACGACATGCGGTTTCATTGGGAGGGCCAGGTGCGCCAGCGGCAAAAAAAACTCGGCCAGGCCGAGCAGGAGCTGCTCAGCGCGAAGCTCTCCGGCCTGCGCGACAACCTCGTGGTGCAGCAAAACGCGGTGCGCAAAGCCAAGGCGGAGCTCGTCGCGGCGGAGGAAAAACTGCGCAACGTGAAGCGCTGGAACCGCGATTTTGAAAGCGCGTCCGCACCGCTCGTGAAGCGGCTCGAAGGGCTGCGGCAGTATCTCGATTTCGAGCTGCCAAACGCCATCACCTACCTCGTGCAGGCCCAGCGCACGCTCGACGCCTACACCGAAGGCCCGGCACCCGAGGCCGTCGCGGTGGCTCCGCCGACAGACAATCCATCCACTTTATGAGCACCCAAGGCAGCGCTGCGAATCTCGGCGGCGCATACAAAGAACTCGCGATGCGCTGGCAGGAAACCAGGTCGCACTGGCACGACGTGAAGAGCGTGGAATTCGAACGGAACTATCTCGAAAAACTGCCCAACGACGTGGGCCGCGCGTCGAGTGTGATGGACGAAATCGGCAAGCTGCTGCAGAAGGTGAGGCACGACTGTGAGTGACCGCACAGACCTCCGCGTGAGCCGCGCGCTCACGCTGCTCGCCGACCTGCGCGCGGTGCTCGCGGACTTTGCAAAACGCGAGGAGACGCTCCTGCGCGACCTCGGCAAACAACGCGGCACCGCACTGCGAAAACACCGCGACGCCACGGAAAAAGCCGAGAGCCGCCTGGCCGTGCAGACTGCGGAGGCCACGGAGTTTTTCTCCTCCACCGAGGAGCGCCTCCGCACCCGTTACGAGGGGCGGCGCGAGCGCGTGCAGAAGCTCTACACCACCGGCCTGCGCAATCTCCCGAAGCGCGCGCAAGACGCGAAACGGCGCTGGATGGGCGACCTGCAAATGCGGCAGTTCCAGGCGGACCGGAAGCAGATCACCGGGCTGGAGGCCGCGGGCAAAGTGCTCGCGCAATGCACCGCCGACCTCAAGGAACAGCGCACCCGCGGCGACACGCTCCAGCGCACCGCGCGCCGGGCGTTCGGCGGCTTCGGCGCGTTTCTGTGGATGCTGAAAAAGGCGCGCATCGTCGGCGGCGAATCGGCGGGCGAGCAGGAGCAGTTGCTCGCCCAGCTCATCGCGCAGCTCGATGCCGCGGAGCAGCACCTCGCCGCGTTTTCCAAATTCATCATCGCGCGCTTTTTCAGCTTCGCCCCGCCCGCACTGCTCATCCCCTTCATTGTCGGCTCGGCCCTCGCGCTGGCCTTCGGACTCGGCGCAAACGCGACCACGTTTGGCATGGCCGGCGGCGCGATCGTCGTGCTCATCACCACCATCTGCATCCTCCACTTTCTCGGGCGAAAGGCGGCGCAGCCCACGGCCACGGCCATCGCCGCCGCGCTCGCGGAAGCAAACCGGCTGCACGCCGCGTGCGGCGCGGCGACCGCGGCACGGCACGCGGCGGAAGTCGCGCGGCTCAAGGCGGAGTTTGAGAAAACTTCCGCAGCCATCGCCGAGCAGTGGAATCGCGCGGACGACATCGAGGCGGAGTTCGAGGTCGCCGCGCGGGAGAAGCTCGAAACGCAGACGCCGCGGGTGTTTGGAAAAATCGCCTCCTACGGACGGCCGAAGCTCACGCACATCGCCGCCGAGGGCGCGGCGCGGATGGAGCAAATCGGAGCCGACGGGGCAGCCCAAAAGCAGACGCTCACCACCGCGCATCAGACGGAAATCGCCGCGCTTGATGCCGACGAAAAAGCGCGCTGGGCGCAGCTCGAAGCCGACTGGCAAAACGCCGTCGTCCCGCTCTACCGCGACCTCGAGGCGATGCAGATCGCGACCGCCGTGCAGTTTCCGCCGTGGACTCCGCAGTTCGCCGAGGCATGGACGCCGCCGGTGGAATTCATGCCCGCGACGAAGTTCGCGCAGCTCGACGTGAACCTCGCGAAAGACGACCACCCGCAGGAGCCGCGCCTCGCTTTGCCCGGCCCCGCGCAGACCTCCATCCCGCTCGCGCTCACGTATCCCGACCACGGCTCGCTGCTTTTCGAGACACAGGAATCCGGCGGCCCCGCGGTCATCGGCGCGCTCGACAACATCATCCTCCGCCTGCTCGCCACCACGCCGCCCGGCAAGATTGCCTTCACCATCATCGACCCCGTCGGGCTCGGGCAAAATTTCGCCGGCCTCATGCACCTCGCCGACTACGAGGAGGCGCTCATCAACCGCCGCATCTGGACCCAGCGCGACCAGATTGATGAACGCCTCGCCGAGCTCGCCGAGCACATCGAGAAGGTCATCCAGATGTATCTCCGCAATGAGTACAACACGATCACCGAGTACAACGAGCAGGCCGGCAGCGTCGCCGAAAAATACCTCTTTCTCGTCATCGCGGACTTCCCCGGAAACTTCAGCGAGAGCGCCGTGAAACGGCTCCAGAGCATCGTCCTCAGCGGCCCGCGCTGCGGCATCTTCACGCTCATCCACTGGGATCAGCGCCAGCCGCTGCCGGACGGCATCGCCGCCGAAGACCTGCGAAAAAAC
>JANXSB010000079.1 GCA_025352865.1 Chthoniobacter sp.
ACTTTTACAACGCCCGCATCAATGGCCACCCGGCAACCGAGATCATCGCCGACACCGCGTGGCTGCAAGGCGAGTTCATCGCCACGGTGCAGCAGCGCGGCGCGGCGATCATCAAGGCGCGCGGCCTTTCCAGCGCCGCGAGCGCGGCCAATGCGGTGGTCGATACTGTGCGCTCGCTGACCACGCCGACGCGTGACTGCGACTGGTACAGCGTTGCGGTCTGCTCCCGCGGCGACTACGGAATCGAGTCCGGGCTCATCACGTCCTTCCCCATCCGCACGACGGCGGGCGGTGCGTGGGAAATCGTCCAGTCCGTGCCCATCGGCGATTTCAGCCGGGGTCGGATCGACGCCACGGTGGGCGAACTGCGCGAGGAGAAAGTGATGGTCGCGGAGTTGCTCGGCTGAGGCGGGCGGCGCGAAGAAGACGCTTCCCGAATTTCCGCGCGGCCTTTTACACTGCGCGGATATGAGCGACATCAGCACCCGCATCCCGCAGGCCGTGAGCGACGGCCAGCTTCTCGAAAGCAGCGCGCGCAATATCGGGCAGATGCTCGCGCGGAGTTCGTCGCCGGTCGCGGCGGAGAGCATCGGCGAACTCGTGGCGGTGGGTGCGTGGGACGAGCTGAACGACCGCTTTTACCGGACGCTCGCCTTTGGCACCGGCGGGCTGCGCGGGCGGACGATCGGGAAAATCGTGACCGCCGCCGAGCGCGGCGCGCCCCAGCCGCTTGACCGCCCGGAGCAGCCGTGCGTGGGGACGAATGCGATGAATTATTTCAACATCAGCCGCGCGACGCAGGGGCTCGTGGCCTATCTGCACGCGTGGTTCGCGAAGAACAATATGCCGGGCCGACCGAAGATCGTGGTGGCGCATGACACGCGGCATTTTTCACGCGACTTCACGGAACTGACGGCGCGGGTGGCGACCGAGAATGGCTGCGACGTGTGCATCTTCGAGGGACCGCGCTCGACGCCGCAGCTTTCGTTCAGCGTGCGGGATGAAAATGCAAACGCGGGCATCGTCATCACGGCCAGCCACAACCCGTCGTATGACAATGGCTACAAGGTTTATTTCGACGCTGGCGCGCAGGTCGTGGAGCCGCATGCGGGCGGAATCATCGCGAAGGTCAACGCCATTGAATCCGATGTGTACGCCCCTTTGCCGAAGGCGGAGCAGGGGACGCTGACCGTGCTGGGCAAGGCGAATGACGACGCCTACATGGCGCGGCTGGAGACGCTGATTCTCGACCGCCCGATGGTCGCCGCCGCCGCGCAGAGCGGGCTGCGCATTGTCTTCACGTCGATCCATGGAGTCGGTGGCACGATCATCAAACCGATGCTCGACCGCCTCGGCTTCCGCTACTCCACGGTGCCAGCGCAGGAAGTCGCCGACGGGCGTTTCCCCACGGTGAAATCGCCAAACCCGGAGAACGCCGAGGCGCTCTCGCAGGCAATGCAGCTTGCGGACAAGGACGGCGCGGACCTCGTCATCGCGACCGACCCGGACTGCGACCGCATGGGCGTGGCCGCGCGCAATCCCGCCGGCAAACTCGAACTGCTCAGTGGCAACCAGATTGGCTCACTCATGGCGTACTACCGCGTGAACAAGCTGATCGCGCAGGGCGTCATCACGCCGGCAAACGCGGCGCGCTGTGTGATCGTGAAAACTTTCGTGACCACTGATTTGCAAAAGGCCATCGCCGAGAAGCACGGCATGCGCTGCGTCGAGACGCTCACGGGTTTCAAATACATCGGCGCAAAGCTCGGCAAATACGAAGGCGCACTCCCCGCCGATGTCCGCGCAAAATATCGCACGCTGACCGAATTGGAGACGCGCGCGCTGCGGCTCGCGCAGTCGAGTTATTACGTGTGCGGCGGTGAGGAAAGCTACGGCTACAGCGCGGCGGATTTCGTCCGCGACAAGGACGGCAACGGCGCGGCGGTCGTCTTCGCCGAGGTCGCCGCGTATGCGAAATCGCGCGACCTGACGCTCATCGAACTGCTTGATGAGGTCTATGCCGCCTACGGTTTCTATTTGGAAAAAAACGGCTCGCTGACATTGGAGGGCGCGGACGGCGCGGCTAATATCCAGCGGCTCGTGGACTCCTATGCCGGCCAGCCGCCGCGCGAGGCGGACGGCAGCGCCGTGAGCGGCACGCGCAATTTCGCGGCCGAGAATTTCACCGACTCGGAGGGCGATGAGATCCCGAAGGAAAAGATGCTGATGATCGATCTCGCCGATGGCCGCCGCGTCGCCGTCCGCCCGTCGGGCACGGAGCCGAAGATCAAGTTTTACATGTTCGCCCGCCGCGCACCGGAAGCCGGGAAGTCCTTTACAGGAGCGGAACTCGCCACGATCAAGAGTCAGGTGAAGGCGTCGCTCGAACACCTCTGGACGTGGGTTCAGCAGGATGTCGGGCAGCGTCTTTCCGCCTGACATTTCCGCCGAACTCCCAACCATCATGGCCAGCAGAGAAATCAACCTCGACGGCACCGAAATCTCGGTCATCAAAGCGCTCGGCTTTGGCAGCAGCGACACGCTCGGCAGCGACCTCATCGAGCGATGCGCCGATCTGCCGATCGCAGAACTCATCGACTGCGTGCAAGGTCTGATGGGCATCGGCTATGTGACCGCGGACAAGAGCGGGTTCTACAAAAAGGAGGACATGGAGAAGGTCTGGTTCCGCGTGAACTCGGGCTACATGAAAGACCTGCGCGACGCGCTCGATCCGCGGCCCGAGGTGAAGAAGAGCCGGCGCGTGCGGCGGGAGTAGGAAATTTCAGATTTCAGATTTCAGATTTCTCATTGAAGCTCCGCGGCCCTTCGCCCGCGCATGTCCGAGCCTTCATCCATTCCCCATCTGCCATCTGCCATCTCCCGTGTCTGGCCGTGGCTCGCTGCATCGAGTACCGGGGTTCTGCTCACGCTCTGTTTTCCGCGCTGGGATCAGGGCTGGCTCGCATGGCTGGCACTCACTCCGCTCATCTGCGCCGTCTTTTTCCCGCACAACGATGGACGCCGTGTGGCGCTGCGCAAAGCGGCGCTCGGCTACGTCGCGGGGCTCGTTTTTTTCACGAGCACGTTTGTCTGGCTGAGCACCACGCTCGCGGCACTGTATGAAAATCGCTGGCTGCTCGCGCTCGCGCCGCTGGTCGCGATGGTCTTCAGTTTTTACTTCGCGTTTTGGACTTGGTTCATCGGCGCGGTGCTGGTGCGCGATGACGCGGCGCGGAAATTTCCCCGCTCGCTCGGCAATCTCGGCACCGCCGCCGCGGGCGCGTGTGCGTGGGTGGCGCACGAGTGGGTGCGCGAGCGGTTGTTTGGTGGCTTCGGCTGGAATGATCTCGGCGTGGCGCTGCACCGCGATCTGCCGATGATTCAGATTGCCGACATCACGGGCGTGCCGGGCCTCTCGTTCCTCGTCGTGTTTTGCAATCTGATGGCGGTGATTATCGTGCGCCGGATCATTGGTGAACTCGGGCCGGTTTTCATGAAACGCATCCGCTGGGAGTTCAGCTTCACGATGGCGCTCATCGCGCTCGTCTTTGCCTACGGTGTGCGCGCGCTGCTGCAAAAAGAGACGGGCGAAAGCGTGTCGCTGCGCGTGGTCGCGGTGCAGCCGAACATCGCGCAGACGGAGAAATTCGACGCCGACATGGAGGCGAAGATTTTCGCCGAACTCGCCAAGCTCACCGGCCTCGCCGCGCTCGCGCGGCCCGCGCCGCAGCTCGTGCTCTGGCCGGAGTCCGCGACGCCGCGCAGCATGTTTGCGGATGACGTGAACTACAATTTCGTGCTCGACCAGGCGAAGGCGCTAGACGGCGCGCTGCTGCTTGGCACGACCGACTTTGATCCCGAAAAGCGCGAGGACTACAACACCGCGGCCCTGCTCACTTCCCACGGGGAAAAGCAGCAGTTTTACCGCAAGATGCACCTCGTCCCGTTCGGCGAATACCTGCCGCTGCGTCCTGTCTTCGCGCCGCTTTGCGGTCAGATGGTGCCCGCCGATTTCACCCCCGGACGCGAGGCCACCGTGCTCGAACTGCCCGATCCGAAACTCCGCCTCGCCGCGCTGATCTGCTTTGAGGATACACTCGGCGAACTCACGCGCCGCTTCGTGCAGGGCGGTGCGCAAGTGCTCGTGAACATCACCAACGACGGCTGGTTCGCGCAGTCGCCCGCCGCGGAGCAGCACCTCGCGAATGCGGTTTTCCGCGCGGTGGAAAACCGGCGTCCGCTGCTCCGGTGCGGGAATACGGGGGTGACCTGCGCGGTGGATGCGCAGGGGCGCGTCGAGCCGTGGCTCAAGCCGTTTCAGCAAGGTTTTGTCGCCCGCGAAGTCCGCATTCCGGTCAATCCCAGCACCACGTTTTACACGCGGCATGGGGATTGGTTTTCGCATGCTGCGATGCTCGTGACCGCTCTCCTTCTCGCGCGAGCGATCGTTCCCCAAAAAACGTCATTCTGAACGGAATTTCGCCGTGGGCGCAGGGGGGGCGAAACGCAGTGAAGAATCGCTGACTGTCCTGTGGGCAGAGGCGGTCTGGTGGGAACACGCGCTCTCCCGTCCCGGCCGCCTCCGCCCGTTACTGTCAGCGATTCTTCACTGCGTTCCGGTCGCAAAGCCTCCCGGAACTTCGTTCAGAATGACGGGGTGGAGGTGGGAGCGCTCTTGCTGCGAACGGT